>CATEEE010000092.1 GCA_949499045.1 Marinobacterium sp. xm-d-530
GGCTCTGCAGCAGGAGTAAGATCCAGCTCGACCTGTGTTTCAGTGATTGCCTCAGTTTTAGCGTCAGTATCAGTGATTGTGCTTTCAGTAGACTCTTCAGCAACGATTTCCGTCTCTTGTTCAACAACCGCTGTACTCTCTGCAGACTCTTCAGCAGCAGTATGAGCTTGTTCACTGGTTGTTTCAGTAACAGAGGCGTGTTCTGAAGTGGCTTCTGATGCTTCATTCGCGGCTGGCGCTTCTACTGCTGCAACTGCTTCAGTGGCTTCAGTTAAAGGTGCTGCAGCAGGCTCTTCTGATACAGACTCTACTGGTGCATTGAGCAACTCTTCTGGGATAGGGTTGCTACGTTCAGCACTACGCTCTTCGTTGGCTCGACGACGACGTCCACGGTTTTTGCTGCGAGGTGGCAGCTCAGTTTCGCTGTTGTTGCTAGAGTTGAACTCTTCATTACCGTTTTCAGGGCGACGATCACGACCACCGCGACGGCGACGACGTGAACGACCAGAACGCTGTTCATCATTAGATGACGCCTTGTCGTTATCACCAATGGTCGGTAAGTTGTTCTCTGTCTCTACTGTAATGACCTCGTCTGCATCACGACGTTCACGGCGGTCGTTGCGACGGTTGTTGTTGCCACGGCGACGGTCGTTACGGTTGTTGTTATTGCGACGACGGTTGTTACGATTGTTGTCGCGATCTGAACTTTTCTTGTCATCGCGACGAGTGTTCTTTTTATCTTCCTCTTTGGCAGAATCAGATAATCCAAACAGACCTTTGATCGCAGAAATAATTCGCTCGGCTAGCGACTGTTTAGCGACAGGCTTGCGATTGTTATGCTGACGTTTCGGTTGTTGCGCAGGCTCTGCTTTGGCTTCTGAACTCTCGCTCTTAGGTGCTGGCGGCGCAGACGAATTTAGAACACCCTGAACGGCCGCTTGCTCACGAGGAACGACCGGAAGAGGTTTATCAGTTGGGTCTTCGATTGGCTGTTCAGGCTGTAGCGTGTAACTTGCATCATTTACGGTAGTAATGGTGTGATCATCGCGCAAGCGAACCACTTCGTAGTGTGGGGTTTCCATGTTTGGATTAGGGACCACAACGATACGAATGTTTTGACGCAACTCAACAGCATGAACTTGGTGACGCTTCTCGTTGAGAAGGAAGGTCGCTACGCTGACAGGAAGAATAGCGCGGATCTGAGAGGTGCGATCTTTAGACGCTTCCTCTTCAAGAATACGCAAAATAGAGAGTGCCAGAGATTCAATATCACGGATGTAGCCTTGGCCGTTACAGCGAGGGCAGACGTGTCCGCGGCTCTCTGCTAACGAAGGACGGAGACGTTGGCGAGACATCTCTAGAAGACCAAAGCGTGAGATGCGACCCATTTGAACGCGTGCACGATCAAGTTTGAGTGCGTCATTCAGACGCTTTTCCACTTCGCGCTGGTGTTTGATTGGGGTCATGTCGATGAAGTCAATAACGACTAGACCACCCATGTCGCGAAGGCGTAGCTGACGAGCGATCTCATCAGCCGCTTCAAGGTTGGTGTTCAGAGCTGTCTCTTCAATATCACCACCCTTAGTTGCGCGAGCTGAGTTGATATCGATTGAAACAAGCGCTTCTGTAGGATCGATTACAATCGAACCGCCTGAAGGAAGTTTCACTTCACGCTCAAACGCTGACTCAATCTGAGTCTCGATCTGGAAACGGTTGAACAGTGGTACAGACTCTTTATAGAGCTTGATACGGTTCTCGTAAGTAGGCATCACCTGGCGAACAAACAGTTGAGCTTGTTCAAACACTTTCGGCTCGTCGATCAGTACTTCACCGATGTCATCGCGAAGGTAGTCGCGAATAGCACGAATGACAACGTTGCTCTCTTGATAGATAAGAAATGGAGCAGGGCGATCGTCAACTTCAGTAATGGCAGTCCAAACCGTCGCAAGGTAGTTAAGATCCCACTGCAGCTCTTCGGTTGAACGTCCAATGCCGGCTGTACGAACGATGACGCCCATGCCTTTAGGAATATCTAGGCCGTTCATAGCGGCTTTTAGTTCAGAGCGCTCATCACCTTCAATACGGCGAGAAATACCACCGGCACGAGGGTTGTTAGGCATCAGAACCATGTAACGACCAGCAAGGCTGATAAAGGTAGTCAGAGCGGCACCTTTATTGCCACGCTCCTCTTTATCAACCTGAACGATGACTTCAGTACCCTCTTTAACGAGATCTTTGATGCTCGGACGCTGGCCGCGTTCAGGCGAAGAGGCAAAGTACTCTTTAGCGATCTCTTTAAGGGGTAGGAAACCGTGACGTTCGGCACCGTAATCGACAAATGCAGCTTCAAGGCTTGCTTCTACACGGCTGATACGGCCTTTATAGATATTTGCCTTCTTCTGCACGCGGGAGTTGGATTCAATATCCAAATCGAACATGCGCTGTCCATCGACAAGCGCTACACGCAACTCTTCTTGTTGAGTTGCGTTGATTAACATGCGTTTCATTTTAGCGTTCTCTTAACGCAACGCATCTCAGACGGGCAACAAACCTGTGTCCTGGCTTTATAGAATCAATAGCTAATCTCCAGTACGCTCTGCACCGGATAACTAGGATATCTTCAGCGATGGAGGAAACATCAACCAATATCGTTATGAATTTAGCTGTGGCTACGGCTCTTCCCAGAGTACTCAAAAGAGTAGGGGGGGCTGCAGGTTCCTGGTTGATGTGCGTCTCCATCCTTCAGCCGAGGGCTGTTGTTCAGCACTCGTGAAAAATACGTCGCTATTTATAAATTTCTTCAGCCATTGCATGGCTATTCAAGCTGGGTAACTGACGCCAAATTGTGAGTGAATGTTGTTTCACTCTAGTGGGGCGTGAATAAAAATGAAGCCTTCTTCATCCAGCAGCGGTAGAATATAGCAACTTACTGGTTTTTCAGCAATTTATTTTACCCAAACATCATGCCTTCGAATCCCCCTAAATCTGGCTCATTGAATAAAGTAAAGTTTGTCGATATTGATGCCGATCAAGCGGGTCAGCGTATTGATAACTTCTTACGTACCTTTTTAAAAGGGGCGCCCAAAGCACTGATTTATCGACTGTTACGTAAGGGTGAAATTCGGGTCAATAAAAAACGCACAAAGCCAGACTATAAGCTTCAAGCGATGGATCAAATCCGTATTGCACCGATACGTCTTCCAGAAAAAGGTGAGAGCGCACCGGTCAGTGATCAGTTACTCGAACTACTGGAACGCTCGGTTGTTTATGAGACAGACTCACTTTTGATCATCAACAAACCTTCTGGCATCGCAGTGCATGGCGGCAGTGGAGTCTCGTTGGGATTAATTGAAGCAGTACGGAAATTGCGTCCAGATGCACGCTTTTTAGAACTGATTCACCGCATCGATCGTGACACCTCAGGTTGTATTATGATAGCCAAAAAACGCTCTATGTTGCGTTTCATGCATGATGCCTTTAGAGAACGTCGAGTACATAAGATCTATCAGGCTTTGGTTGTTGGTCGTTGGGATGCAAAGAGCAAACAGGTCAATGCCCCCCTGTTGCGAGATGAACACAAATCAGGTGAGCGGACTGTCCGGGTCTCTCCAGAGGGTAAGCCGTCTGTCACCAATTTCTCTGTACTTCGTCGGTTTGGTGATGTGGCAACGCTTATTGAAGCTCGACCAAAAACCGGTCGTACCCATCAAATCAGGGTTCACACCCAATATACAGGACATCCGATTGTGGGTGATGTTAAGTACACCTCAGATGAGAACAACGCTGAATTTAAAAAGTTGGGTTTTAAACGATTGATGCTTCATGCCGCTGGCCTGAGGTTCATCCTACCCGATGGCGAAGAGCTAGAAGTGCGTGCTCCGTTAGAGGATAGTTTGTTAAGATTGATGGACAATTTATAGTTCGTTGCAGTTGAACAAAAAGGTAAAAATGAGCGAGTTAGATCTTAAAGTAGTTGAATTAGCAGAAGAGTTGTTGGCCGAAGGTCAATTACCTACTGAGGTTGTGATCTCTGAACGACTCGGTCTATCCAGAGATGAGGCCGGTGCGGCGTTAAGTCAGTGGGCCCGGAGTTTGCGTTACGCCCGCTTACCAGAGGTACACGCCAGTGCAAAGCTACACAACTCTGTCCCTGAATCACTGAGCAAAGGGATTGAACAGATTTGGGATCTTGCCCTGCAAGAGGCGATGGCTGAGCTTCGAGTCGAGTTGCAGAGTGAACGAGCGGGTGATGAAGAGGATCGCAAAGCAACTCGCGATATGGTTCGTGATGCGGAATCTCTCTATCGTGACTTGGAAGTAAAATATCGTACTCAATCTCAGCAAATGGACAAGAGTGAGCAGGCTCTTAGAGCAATTGAAGCTGAGATGGGTGTGCTTAAAGCGAACATTGCCAGTGAGATCAACCAGCGTAAAAAAGCTGAGCAAGTTCGCACCAACCTAGAAACAGAACTGAGCCAGCTTCGTAAGATGCACGAAGATGCTAAGAAAACCTTTGATTCAAGGATCAAAGCTGAGCAACAGCAAGCGTTAGAGAATGTCACTCGGGCAGAGGTTGAGGCGCGTCACTATCGCAATGCTCTTGAAAAATTGCGTGACGAGGGAACTCGAACAGAGTCTGAGCTGACTCGTTCTGTTCATGAGAATCAGGCTCAAATCGCCAAGAAAGATGCACGTCTTGAGATGCAAGAGAAGACCATTAGCGACTTGGAACGAGACCTAAGTGAATTAAAAGAGAATATGTCATCAGCGAGTCGTGATATCTCTAACATCAACTCTAAGCTGTTGCGTGAAACCAATGCCAACCGTCGCCTAGAAGCTCAAATAAAAGAGCGTGATGATCAAGTTCGTGTTTTGAACCAGAAGTTGACGGTTTCAGCAACTGAAGCGGCAAAACGAGAAAGCGTACTTCGTCAGCAATTGAAAGAGAAAGATGAATCGCTGACACGCTCTACCGCTCGAGTGAACTCTTTAGAGAAGCGAATTACTCAGCAGGAAGATCAGATTCGCCGACTCAATGCTCGCCTTTAGTCGCGTATAAGGATATACCCTTTTGCTTTAGCTTATTCTCTAGTGTTATATTTGGCTTATTAAAAGATATCAACGCCGACTAAGGGCAGTTGGCTAATAATTGGCTTATTAATTGGAGCAATAGATGAAACTTCAGCAGCTGCGTTACATTTGGGAAGTCTCTAAACACGACCTCAATGTTTCTGCTACGGCACAAAGCCTATACACATCACAACCAGGTATCTCTAAGCAGATCCGCCTTTTGGAAGATGAACTAGGTGTAGAAGTGTTTGCTCGTAGTGGTAAGCACCTGACTCGCGTCACGCCTGCTGGTAAAGCCATTCTTGAGATCTCTGGAGAGATTCTTCAAAAAGTTGACTCTATTCGCCAGATTGCCCAGGAGTTTAGTGATGAGCGTAAAGGCAGTCTATCGGTAGCGACTACCCATACGCAGGCACGTTACGCACTACCTCCAGTGATTAATGAGTTCATCAAAATGTACCCTGAAGTTGCCCTTCACATGCACCAGGGTACGCCTACTCAAATCTCTGAGATGGCTGCTGATGGTACTGTCGATTTTGCAATCGCGACGGAAGCGATGGGTAGCTACTCAGATCTGATCATGATGCCTTGTTACAGCTGGAACCGTTCTGTTGTTGTGCCCAAAGATCACCCGCTTGCACAAGGCGGCGAGTTAACACTTGAGAAGCTGGCTTCTTTCCCAATCGTAACCTACACCTTTGGTTTTACAGGTCGTGGTAAGCTGGATGAAGCATTTAAAGAGCAAGGTCTCGACCCTAAAGTGGTCTTCACTGCGGTGGACTCGGACGTTATCAAAACCTACGTTCGTTTAGGTTTGGGTGTGGGTATCATTGCCAGCATGGCGGTTGATCAGCAGTTGGATCAGGATCTGGTTGCAATCGATGCCTCTCACCTGTTTGAACCTTCTATCACTCGCATCGGTTTCCGTCGCGGCACCTTCTTGCGTGGTTACATGTTTGATTTCATTCAGAAGTTTGCTCCACACATCTCTCATGATGTCCTTGAGAAAGTTCAAGCGTGTAGTGGACGTGCTGAAGTGGATGAACTATTCCAGGACATTCAAATCCCGTCGATGTAAGGTCATAGGTCTAATCACCTTTTAATATCGTCGTCTTTCGTTTGAAAGGCGGCGGCTAAATCGATAGAGTAGCCTCTCAATTTTTAAAGGAGAGCCTAGCGTGGAACTAGCATGTCTTGATCTTGAAGGGGTCCTAATCCCTGAAATCTGGATCGCATTTGCCGAAGAGACTGGTATCGAGGAGTTAAAAGCAACGACTCGTGATATCCCTGATTATGATGTGTTGATGAAGCAGCGCCTTCGTATTCTTGATGAGCACGGCTTAACCCTTCCTCAGATCCAAGAGACCATCGCTAAGCTTAGTCCACTGCCTGGCGCTATAGAGTTCACTGATTGGTTGCGCGAGCGATTCCAACTGGTGATTCTCTCCGATACTTTTTATGAGTTTGCCGCACCGTTGATGGCTCAGTTGGGGTTCCCAACCCTCCTTTGTCACCGTCTAGAGACAGACGAAAACGGTCGCATTACTGACTACACGCTTCGTCAGCGTGACCCTAAGCGTCAATCAGTGCGTGCTTTTCAACTGCTTAATTACCGTGTCATCGCAGCAGGTGACTCTTACAATGACACGACTATGCTGGCTCAAGCAGAACAGGGCATCCTTTTCCATGCACCACAGAATGTCATTGAAGAGTTCCCTCAATTCCCTGCGGTACACACCTACGAAGACCTTAAGAAAGAGTTCCTAGCGGCAAGTAACCGCAACCTCTCTCTTTAATCTTGCCTGAACGGGGCCGCGTTAGCGGCCCCTTATCTCTTTCGAGTAGCGCCATTCATGAGTCGACTATCGGACAGTCAATGTCACTCAGACACTCTTGCCAACGCAGGGTATCAGCACGCTTTTCGCATCTATCGCCATCCAGAGTTTATAGGTGGTCGCCGACTGCTGTTAATTCACGGCGCCGGTGTGGCAGGTCGCTTTACTTGGGAGGCGATGCAGCACTTTCTTGAGGGATGGAGCGAAATCCTTGTACCCGATTTGCGAGGTGCGGGTAAGACCGTCAGTCATGATGGAGTAGAACACTCCTTTAGTGTAAACGATCTGGTGTCGGATATGACCCACCTAGTTGATCATTTGGGTTGGCAAGAGTTTGATTTAGCGGGCTACTCACTTGGGGGCTTAGTATCTCTTTTGATGAAGCAGAACCTCAGAGATCGGGTACGCAAACAGTATCTTCTCGAGAGTGCTTTGTTGGATCGTAATGATTGGCAGGAGACGGTTTCCATTCGTCAGTCGTTCTCGGTCGCTGCAAAAAGTTTACGTGATACAGACGGTGATGAGGGAATCAGAACATTCTTAGATACCATATCACCCAATCGTAAAGTGAGTGAATCGGTTGAGAAGATGACTTTGCAGCGTCTCGGTGAACGTCGCTTAGGTTTTGCCAACTCCTTAGATGCCGTTACCAATGCCGCACTCTTTATAGATCGAGAAAGACTGCTAGCTGCTCAAGGGGATGTTAGTAGCTTTATCGGTGGGTTGAGTGTCGAGCCAATGCATCAGCTGAATCAGCATCTGTCAGACAGTATGCGCAACTGGCACTACCATTTCGTGGCAGGTACGGATCACTCCCTGCCTTATCAAAAGCCTCGTCAGATTGCTCGCATCATGAATGATGAATTGCGGCGCTATCTGAAAGGCTATTGAATCGCTAAAAATCCGTTGATCAGCATCTGAACAGCAATCGAAATCAAAATCATACCCATTAGACGCTCTATCGCTTTCAGGCCTCGTTTGCCGAGTATTCGATAGAGTGATTGTCCGGCAATTAAAATAATCGCAGTCGCAGCCCAACTGATAAATAGGGCAATCAACCAGTCGACGCTGCGGCTCGGCTCGCTCTCTGCTAGTAAAACGAGAGTAGCTAGTATAGAAGGGCCGGCGATCATTGGTGTCGCTAGAGGGACCACTAGCGGTTCGCTATCATCCTCATCATCGCCCATAACGCCGCCACGGGATGGGAAGATCATGCGAATCGCAATAATCAGAAGAACTAAACCGCCCGAGATAGAGACAGCCTCTTTAGATAGAGAGAGCAGTTTAAGCAGTGCTGAGCCGCTGTATAAGAAGATCAACATTAGGATCAGTGCTATGACCAACTCTCTAAGAAGTACCATGATACGTCTGGCGGGATCGACCTTTTTAAGAATGGATAACACCACAGGGATATTGCCCAGAGGATCCATGATTAAGAAGAGCATCAACGCTGCAGCATAGGTATCCATATTTCACTCCTGCTTATATCCGACTGATCAGTCTAGATAACAAAATTGTCGACAATGTTAGCCTTTTGGTTGATTGTCAGCCTATATAAAGCGCGTTATTCTACATTGCACAATCAGATTGTCGACAATATTTATGACCAATGAACCGCTTTACGCTTCAGAATCCCAACAGAGTAGCACGCTTGCCGACCGAGTGTGTCATGAAATCATTACTGCGATTGTGAAGGGTGAAATTCCAGCGGGCGCTAAAATCTCTGAACCAGAATTGGCTAAAACTTACGGTATTTCACGAGGGCCGCTGCGTGAGGCGATCCGCCGTTTAGAAGGGCTGCGTCTGGTTGAGCGAAAGCCTCATATCGGTGCGCGCGTGGTTCAATTGAGTGTCAAAGAGCTGTTGGAAATCTACCGTGTTCGTGAAGCGCTTGAAGGTATGGCCTGCCGCTTGGCAGCGACCGTTATGCCACAGGAAGAGATTAACCAACTTCGCACTCTTTTGGATCATCATCAGTCTGGTATCGAAGAGCAAGAGGGTCAGGCCTACTTTCAGAAAGAGGGCGATCTCGATTTTCACTACCGCATTGTGATGGCATCTGGTAACTCAAAACTTCAAGAGCTATTGGCTGCCGATCTATACCACTTGGTACGAATGTATCGTTACCAATTCAGTCTTTTCAGTTCTCGTCCCACCATGGCTTTGCGTGAGCACCACCAAATATTGGATGCCATCGAAGCGCGTGATGAAGAGCTGGCCGAACTTTTAATGCGTCGTCACATCAGTGCATCAAGACGCAATATCGAATCTAAATTAAATCAATCCTAAGGAGAGATAGAGATGACACAGTCGATGTCCCCAGGTGCTAAGTTCCGTAAGGCACTAGCCGATAACAAGCCACTTCAAGTTGTGGGTACTTTCAACGCATACAACGCAATGATGGCAACGCGTGTTGGTCACCAAGCGATCTATCTTTCTGGTGGTGGTATTGCCAATGCTTCTTACGGCCTACCGGATCTTGGTATGACCTCACTGAATGACGTAATGGAAGATGTACGTCGTGTAACGGCGGCTTGTGATACGCCATTGATGGTTGATATCGATACCGGTTGGGGTGGTGCATTTAACATCTCTCGTACCGTCAAAGAGATGATTCGTGGTGGCGCCGCTGCCTGTCACCTTGAAGACCAAGTTGCTCAGAAACGTTGTGGTCACCGTCCAAATAAAGAGATCGTCTCGCTTGAAGAGATGGTTGATCGTGTTAAAGCGGCAGTTGACGCTAAAACCGATGATGATTTCTTCATCATTGCCCGTACCGATGCATTCCAGATGGAAGGTCTTAACGCAGCTGTTGAGCGTGCACAAGCCTGTCTAGAAGCCGGCGCTGACGGCATATTCGCTGAAGCGGTTCATACTCTTGAAGATTACAAAGCCTTCTCACAAGGCATTAACGGTGGTCACCTGCTTGCTAACATCACTGAGTTTGGTGCGACACCACTGTTCAATAAAGAGGAGCTTGCTGAAAACGGTTGTACGATGGTGCTCTACCCACTGTCTGGTTTCCGTGCAGCGAACAAAGCCTCTTTGAATGTTTACGAAGCGCTTCTGCGTGACGGTGATCAGAAAGCGGTTGTCGATACTATGCAGACACGCATGGATCTTTACGACTTCTTGAACTACCACGACTTTGAACAGAAGCTAGATGCACTGTTCCAAGAAGGCAAAAACAAGTAATCAACCCCTAACTCTCGGATCCGCTGAATTACCGCAGGTCCATGTCACATAAGGAGAAAGAGATGGCTGAAGCAAAAAAATTAAGTGGTGCAGGTCTGCGTGGCCAATCAGCAGGTGAAACGGCACTCTGTACTGTTGGTCAATCGGGCGCCGGTCTAACCTACCGCGGCTACGATATTAAAGAGTTGGCCGACAATGCTCAGTTTGAGGAGGTTGCTTACCTTCTTCTATACGGAAAACTGCCTAACCAAGCGGAACTGGATGCTTATAAAGCTCGTCTTAAAGGCATGCGTGCACTGCCTGCAGCGCTTAAAACAGTTTTAGAGAACATCCCTAAAGATGCTCATCCAATGGATGTTATGCGCACCGGTGTCTCGATGTTGGGTAACCTTGAAACAGAGATGGACTTTAGCGAGCAGCACGATCACATTGATCGCATGTTGGCGGTATTCCCTGGCATCATCAACTATTGGTACAACTTTGCTCATAAAGGCATCCGTGTTGAGACTGAGACGGACGCAGACTCTATTGCAGAGCAGTTCTTATGGACGCTTCACAATAAAAAACCAGAGCCACTGCACGTCGATGTGATGCATGCTTCTTTGATTCTGTACGCAGAGCATGAGTTCAATGCCTCTACCTTTACGGCTCGCGTCTGTGCTTCAACGCTGTCTGATATCCACAGCTGTGTGACGGGTGCGATCGGTTCACTTCGCGGTCCACTGCACGGTGGTGCGAACGAAGCGGCGATGGCGATGATCGAAAACTGGAAGTCTGCTGATGAAGCGGAAGAAGCGATCATGGGTATGTTGGCTCGTAAAGATAAGATCATGGGCTTCGGTCACGCGATCTATCGTGAGTCAGATCCTCGCAACGCGATCATTAAAGAGTGGTCTGAGAAGCTATCAAACCAGGTGGGTGATACTCACCTATATGCTGTTTCTGAGCGTGTTGAGGCGGTTATGTGGCGTGAGAAGAAACTCTTCTGTAACGCCGACTTCTTCCACGCATCGGCTTACCACTTCATGGGTATTCCTACTGAACTGTTCACACCGATCTTTGTCTGTTCTCGTGTAGCAGGCTGGACTGCTCACGTGATTGAACAGCGTGCAAACAACCGCATTATTCGTCCTTCTGCAGACTACACTGGCCCAGAGTCGGCTCAGTGGGTTGCGATTGAAGACCGTGCCTAATTAAGAGTAGGAACTTGAAATGATGAATACTCAATACCGTAAACCTTTAGCTGGCACGACGCTCGACTACTTCGATACTCGTGCAGCGGTTGAGGCAATTGAAGCTGGCGCTTACGCAAAGCTTCCTTACACATCGCGTGTCTTAGCTGAGCAGTTGGTTCGCCGTTGTGAGCCAGAAGCGCTGACCGATTCGCTGAAACAGTTGATCGAACGTAAACGTGATCTCGATTTCCCTTGGTACCCAGCACGTGTTGTATGTCACGACATTCTGGGTCAGACAGCACTGGTTGACCTTGCTGGTCTACGTGATGCGATTGCTGATCAGGGCGGTGACCCATCGAAGGTTAACCCGGTTGTGCCTACACAGCTTATCGTTGACCACTCATTGGCAGTGGAAGCTCCCGGTTTCGACCCAGAGGCGTTCGAAAAGAACCGTGCTATTGAAGACCGTCGTAACGAAGACCGTTTCCACTTTATCGACTGGACGAAAACAGCGTTTGAAAACGTTGATGTCATCCCAGCCGGTAACGGCATTATGCACCAGATCAACCTAGAGAAAATGTCTCCGGTTATCCAAGCGCGCCCAGATGACAACGGTAAGCTTGTTGCCTACCCAGATACCTGTGTCGGTACTGACTCCCACACTCCTCACGTTGATGCACTCGGTGTAATCGCAATCGGTGTGGGCGGCCTTGAAGCTGAAACCGTGATGCTAGGTCACCCATCAATGATGCGCCTTCCCGATATCGTGGGCGTAAAACTGACAGGTAAACGTAACCCAGGGATTACTGCGACTGATATCGTATTGGCTCTAACAGAGTACCTACGTCAGGAGCGTGTCGTCGGTGCCTACCTTGAGTTCTTCGGTGAAGGTGCCGATTCTCTATCCATCGGTGACCGTGCCACCATCTCGAACATGACACCTGAGTTTGGTGCGACGGCTGCGATGTTCTACATCGATGGCCAAACAATCGACTACCTTTCACTGACAGGTCGTGAACCAGAGCAGGTTGCACTGGTTGAGCAGTACGCTAAAGAGACTGGCCTTTGGGCGACAGATCTTGTGTCGGCTGAGTACGAGCGTGTTCTTGAATTTGATCTATCAACTGTTGTGCGCAACATGGCAGGTCCTTCAAACCCACACCGTCGTCTACCAACCTCTGATCTAACGGATCGTGGAATTGCTGATGAAGCTAAATTAGCCGCAGCTCAAGCGGAAGAGGCAGATGGTCTTCTTCCAGATGGTGCGGTAATCATCGCGGCAATCACTTCATGTACCAACACCTCTAACCCACGTAACGTGGTAGCGGCAGGGCTTGTCGCTAAGCGTGCTAATGAGTTAGGACTGGTTCGTAAACCATGGGTTAAATCATCATTTGCGCCAGGATCTAAGGTTGCAAAACTCTACCTAGAAGAGGCAGGTCTTCTTCCAGAACTAGAGAAGATGGGATTTGGTATCGTGGCTTATGCATGTACAACCTGTAACGGTATGTCAGGTGCACTAGATCCTGTGATTCAGCAGGAGATTATCGATCGTGACCTTTACGCGACAGCTGTTCTGTCAGGTAACCGTAACTTCGACGGCCGTATCCACCCCTACGCTAAGCAGGCGTTTCTAGCGTCACCACCCCTTGTGGTTGCCTACGCAATTGCCGGTACGATGCGTTTTGATATCGAGAACGATGTATTGGGTACTGATACCAACGGTAATCCAGTGACGCTTAAAGATATATGGCCATCAGATGAAGAGATCGATGCAATCGTAGCTAAGGCGGTTAAGCCAGAGCAGTTCCAGCAGATCTACATTCCAATGTTTGATCTAGGCGAAGCTGAGAAGGCACCTAGCCCGCTATACGATTGGCGTGAAATGTCGACCTACATTCGTCGTCCTCCCTACTGGGAAGGTGCTCTAGCCGGTGAACGTACGCTTAAAGGTATGCTCCCATTAGCTGTATTGGGTGACAACATCACGACTGACCACCTATCACCCTCGAACGCGATTATGGCTTCCTCGGCAGCCGGTGAATACCTTGCTAAGATGGGTCTTCCAGAGGAGGACTTCAACTCATACGCAACGCACCGTGGTGATCACCTGACGGCACAGCGTGCAACCTTTGCTAACCCTAAACTTCTGAACGAAATGTGTCTTGATGAGAATGGCGAGATCATTCAGGGTTCTCTAGCTCGCTTAGAGCCTCAGGGTGAGCAGATGCGCATGTGGGAAGTGATCGAGACTTACATGGAGCGTAAGCAGAACCTAATCATTGTGGCTGGTGCTGATTACGGTCAGGGCTCTTCACGTGACTGGGCGGCTAAAGGTGTGCGTCTTGCAGGTGTTGAAGCGATTGTTGCTGAAGGTTTTGAGCGTATTCACCGTACGAACCTTGTCGGTATGGGTGTGCTTCCTCTTCAATTTAATGAGGGTGATACGCGTCATACCTACGGTATCGATGGTACTGAGTCATTCGATGTAGAGGGTGAGATCGCACCACGTGCCGATCTAACACTGATCATCAACCGTCGTAACGGCGAACAAGTTCGTGTGCCTGTAATCTGTCGCCTCGATACTGCAGCAGAAGTTCGTGTCTATAAAGCCGGCGGTGTCCTGCAGCGCTTTGCTCAGGACTTCCTAGAAGGTAACGCATAAGCGTTAGGGCTAAACACAAGGGTCGCATTGCGGCCCTTTTTTAAATTAAGGGAGATGTTTGATATGGCATTTGTTCCTCAAATTCAGGTACGAGCAACCTACATGCGTGGCGGTACCTCTAAGGGTGTTTTCTTCAATCTGAAAGATCTGCCTGACGCTTGTCAGGTTGCTGGTGAAGCCCGCGATAAGCTGTTAATGCGAGTCATTGGTAGCCCAGATCCATACGGTGCTCAGATCGATGGTATGGGTGGCGCAACCTCGTCGACGTCAAAGACGGTTATCGTTTCGAAAAGCACGATGCCAGATCACGATGTGGACTACCTATTTGGTCAAGTGGCGATTGATCGTCCATTTATGGACTGGTCAGGTAACTGTGGCAACCTATCAGCAGCTATTGGTCCTTTTGCCATTCATGAAGGGCTAATCGATCCTGCTAAGATTCCTGAAAACGGTATCTGTGAGGTTAAAATCTGGCAGGCAAACATCAAGAAAACCATCATCGGAAAAGTACAGATTACCAATGGTCAGGTACAAGAGACTGGCGATTTTGAATTGGACGGCGTCACTTTCCCAGCGGCGGAGATTGAAGTGTCGTTTATGGACCCAGCCGATGGTGAAGGTTCAATGTTCCCAACGGGTAACCTAGTTGATGATCTTGAGGTGCCAGGAGTGGGCACATTCAAAGCAACGATGATTAACTCCGGTATCCCAACCATCTTCTTAAATGCTGAAGAGATTGGTTACGAGGGTACAGAGCTTCGTGAAGCGATCAATAATGATCCTCAAGCACTGGCGCGTTTTGAAACCATGCGTGCCTACGGTGCCCTTAAAATGGGTCTTATCACGGATCTTAAAGAGGCGGAGGCGCGTCAGCATACGCCTAAAATCGCATTTGTCTCACCACCAAAGAACTACACTGCATCGAGTGGTAAAGCGATCACAACGGATGACGTTGACGTTCTCGTTCGTGCGCTCTCTATGGGTAAGCTTCACCACGCGATGATGGGAACAGCTGCAGTGGCCATTGCAACCGCAGCTGCCGTACCAGGTACGCTAGTTAACCTTGCTGCCGGTGGTGGCGAGCGTGATGCTGTTCGCTTTGGTCACCCATCAGGCACGCTGCGTGTCGGTGCAAAAGCGGAAGAGGTCGACGGTGAGTGGACTGCAAAAGCCGCCATCATGAGCCGTAGCGCTCGTCTTCTAATGACGGGCTTTGTGCACGTGCCTGGGGATACGTTTTAGTCTCTGAAAAATGCTGAAAGTGCCGATGTCAGGCTGAAGGCCTGACACGGTAACTGGGTAGTGGGTTAGCACCCAGGTGACAGGCCTTCAGCCTGTCATCCGCCCTTTATTTATTCACCACTAACGGGTGAATTTCACTCCGCAAAACCGCATTGAGTTGATCCTTTCTATTGGGTTAACGTATTGTTTATATTCAATAACGTTAATAACTAAACTCTAGGGTCTTGTGATCATGCCACTTCAATTAAGCGATACCTCTCTTCTTATCTCTAAAGCGTTTATTAATGGCCAGTGGGTGGATTCACATTCCGGCAATACGTTTGCCGTGACCAATCCTGCAACGGGAGAGTTGCTTGCAGACGTTCCCGATATGGATGAGGTCGATACACAACTGGCTATCGATGCTGCCGATGCGGCATGGGCTGATTGGAAAGCGGTTCCCTGCAAACAGAAAGCGAAC
>CATEEE010000093.1 GCA_949499045.1 Marinobacterium sp. xm-d-530
AGGGTTGACTCTAGTACTTTGCAGTTTCCGATTGTAATAAAAACAAACCCAACAACGGAGTTACAAAGTAATGACTGATAAGACTCAAGGCGTTTCACGCCGTACGGTACTTAAAGGCACTGCAGCTTCTGCAGCGGCTATGGCAGTACCAAGCTTCTACATCCCAACTGCTTCTGCTGCAGGTTCGTTCCGTAACGACCCTAAAGCTTCTGGTAAATGTGTCCTAGGTTTCAACGTACCTCAATCAGGCGCATACGCAGATGAGGGTGCAGACGAACTACGCGCATTCAAACTTGCTGTTAAACACCTTAACGGCGAAGGCGATGGCGGCATGATGCAAACCATGAAACCAATGAACCTTAAAGGTAATGGTATTCTTGGTATGAAAGTTGAGTACGTAACTGGTGATACTCAGACTAAGTCTGACGCAGCACGTGCATCGGCTAAACGTATGATCGAGAAAGATGGCGTTATCATGTTCTCTGGTGGTTCATCATCAGGTGTAGCTATCGCAGTACAGGCTCTAGCTGAAGAGATGGGAACCATCTTCATGGCAGGCCTAACACACTCAAACGATACAACTGGTAAAGACCGTCGTCGTCACGGTTTCCGCCACATGTTCAACTGTCACCAATCAGCTCTAGCGCTACGTCCAGTACTTAAAAGCGAGTACGGTTCAGAGCGTCAGGTTTACCACCTAACAGCTGACTACACTTGGGGCTGGTCTCAGCAGGACTCTATCGAGAAAGGTATGGCTGCTGAAGCGAACTGGAACACAGTTGCTAACGTTAAGACTCCAGTAGGTGCAGGTGACTTCTCTCAGTACATCACACCAATTCTAAACTCTGGTGCAGATACTCTGATCCTTAACCACTACGGCGGTGACATGGTTAACTCTTTGACTCAGGCGATTCAGTTCGGTCTCAAAGATAAGCAGGTTAACGGTAAGGATTTCCAGATCATCGTTCCTCTATTCTCTCGTCTAATGGCGAAAGGTGCGGGCGACAACATGAAGGGCATCCTAGGTTCTACTAACTGGAACTGGAAGCTAACTGACGAAGGTTCTAAAGCATTCGTTAAGTCGTTCGGTCAGGAATACGGTTTCCCACCATCACAGGCAGCTCACACTTGTTACGTACAGACTATGCTTTACGCAGATGCTGTTGAACGTGCAGGTACGTTTGAACCAGCTGCTGTTATCGCTGCTCTTGAAGATCACGAGTTCGATGGTATGGGTAACGGTGCTTCTCTATACCGTAAAGCGGACCACCAGGTAATGAAAAACGGCCTAGTAGTACGCGGTAACATGAACCCAACATCTGACTTCGACCGTCTTGAAGTATTGGATGTGGTTTCTCGTGAGAAGCTTACTTACGATCCAAACGAAGGCCCATTCGCCGGCGGCGCTCAGTGGTCTTAATCCAAGTGTAATTGTTATTACACCTTGGCACGCGAAGGGGTCCAAGGGACCCCTTCGTTTTTATTAGCTTTTTTGGAGATTCATAGCTGTGGATGCAATACTCCTCCAGATTTTGAACGGTCTAGATAAGGGTGGTGCCTATGCACTGATTGCCCTAGGTCTAACGTTGATTTTCGGTACCTTAGGTGTCGTGAACTTTGCTCACGGTGCTCTTTTCATGTTGGGTGCTTTCGTCGCAGTTTCAGTTCGCGAAGTACTTACTATTTCAACAAAAGTTAAAGATGAGTCGGTAACATTCTTTGAAGCATTCAAAGAGATCCCATACCTTGAGCTCTGGCTCGGTGATACGGGTAGAGCCATAATCGACTGGTCAGTTCCTATATCGATTTTAATCGCTATACCTATCATGCTTTTGATTGGCTTGGTGATGGAACGTGGCCTAATTCGTCACTTCTACCGTCGCCCACACGCTGATCAGATTCTTGTTACCTTCGGTCTTGCGATCGTCGTTCAAGAGATCATCAAGGCCATTTACGGTGCGAACCCGATTCCACAGCCAGCACCAGAGATGTTTGAGGGTACAGCGAACGTCGGCGCACTCTTTGGTTTAGGTGACAATATTGTCTACCCTAAATGGCGTCTGGTTTATTTAGGTTTCGCTGCAGTTGTTATTGCTTCAGTATTTGCCTTCTTGCAGTTCACAACCTTCGGTATGGTGGTTCGTGCGGGTATGGCCGACCGCCAAACGGTTCAGCTGTTGGGTATCAATATTACCAAACGCTTCAGTATCGTCTTTGGTCTAGCTGCGGTCGTCGCAGGTCTGGCAGGTTTGATGTATACGCCAATACTTTCTCCTAACTATCACATGGGCATGGACTTCCTGGTTCTCTCATTTGTGGTTGTAGTAGTGGGCGGTATGGGTTCTCTACCAGGTGCGGTAGCGGCAGGTTTCCTACTCGGTATCCTCCAATCGTTCGCATCGATGAACGAAGTCAAACAAATTATCCCAGGTATCGACCAGGTAATTATCTACCTAGTTGCAATGATCGTACTACTCGTTCGTCCACGTGGTCTAATGGGTCGCAAGGGTGTAATGGAGGACTAATATGCAGATTGATAAATTTACACCTAAATCAGACATGATGATGCTGCTTGGTTTTGCAGCAGCCGTCCTGCTAATGCCACTTTGGCTTCAGCCATTTGGTGCTGCCTACCCAGACTTGATGCAGCGTTTCGCTATCTTCGGTCTGTTCGCAATTGGCTTTAACATTCTATTCGGTCAGACAGGTTACCTGTCGTTTGGTCACGCAGCCTTCATTGGTGTGGGGTCTTACACAACGGTTTGGATTTTCAAGCTGTTTACACTGAACATCCTTCCAGCCATGGTTGCCGGTGTTGTGATGTCAGGTA
This sequence comes from Marinobacterium sp. xm-d-530, assembly GCA_949499045.1. Lineage (GTDB taxonomy): Bacteria > Pseudomonadota > Gammaproteobacteria > Pseudomonadales > Balneatricaceae > Marinobacterium_E. The sequence goes on from CATEEE010000093.1 coordinate 2,831, forward strand.
TATTTGCCTTAATCATTGGTTTCATCTGTCTACGTCGTACGGGTATCTACTTCTCGATTCTGACACTGGCTTTGGCGCAGATGAGCTACAACCTTGCTTACTCTGTACTAACACCTATTACGATGGGTGAGACAGGTTTACAAGTTGAAGCGTCTGACCCACGTGCTTGGGATGCACCTCTTGCTGAAGGAGCGGTACCTCGTACAAACCTTTTCGGTATTGAGATGACAGACTTTGGTGGCCTTGCTGGCTTCTACATCTGTGCAGCCATCTTGATCGTTGGTTTCTACATTGCTTTGCGCATCACTCGTTCACCTTTCGGTTCGATGTTACGCGGCCTTAAAACCAATCAAAACCGTATGTCATACACTGGTTTGAATACTCGTCCATATGCATTAGCGGCGTTTGTTATCTCAGGTATGTACGCTGGTCTTGCAGGAAGCTTAATGGCGGCGATGGACCCTCTAGCAGGTGCAGAGCGTATGCAGTGGACTGCATCGGGTGAGGTGGTTCTGATGACTATCCTCGGCGGTGTCGGCACATTGATTGGCCCATTCCTAGGTGCTGTTGCAATCAAGTACTTTGAGAATATTTTCTCAGCGATTGACGGTGCTGTATTGACCAGTGCTCTAGATTTCCTACCAGACTTCTTGGTTTCTGGCATTGTTCCAGTACTGTCTCTGTTCGTAGGTAAAGGTTGGCACCTAACGTTAGGTCTAATCTTCATGCTAGTCGTTATCTTCCTGCCTGGTGGCATCATGGAAGGTTACCGTCGAATCAAAGCTCGCTTTTCGAAGCAGGGCGAAGAGTAACTCAAGCTAACAGGATATTTATATGTCAGTACTAGAAATCTCTGGCGTAAACAAAACATTCGGTGGCTTGAGAGCACTGGATGACGTCAACTTAAAAATTGAAGAGCAGACCGTTCACGCAGTTATCGGACCGAACGGTGCCGGTAAATCAACACTACTGAACGCAGTTATTGGTAAGTTGATTCCAGATAACGGCACTATTTCGTTTTCTGGTAACAGCATGATTGGCCTTAAGCCACATAAGATTAACCAGTTGGGTATTTCACGCGTTTTCCAGACTCCGGAGATCTTTGCCGATCTTACGATCATGGAAAACATGATGATCCCGCTGTTGGCTCACCGTGATGGCGAATTCAAGCTCAATGCTTGGAAACGTTCTGATCAGGATGCTGATCTGCAAGAGAAAGCTGCAAAATACCTAGAGTATGTAAACATGCTAGGTAAGTCTGATACTCACGCGGGCAGCATGAGCCGCGGTGATAAGCGCCGTCTTGAATTGGCAATGTGTCTCTCTCAAGAGCCGAAACTGCTTCTTCTTGATGAGCCTACTGCGGGTATGGCACGTGCCGATACCAACAACACAATCGATCTGCTGAAGAAGATCAAAGCGGATGGTATGACCATGGTCATCATCGAGCATGATATGCACGTAGTCTTCTCGCTAGCCGATAAAGTGAGTGTCATGGCAGCCGGCCATGTAATCGTTGAAGGTTCTCCAGATGAAATTAAAGTGAACCCTAAAGTTCGTGAAGCATACTTGGGAGGAGCTGAAGTATGACCAATACATTGGCAACTGAAGCCGTTAGAACTCAAAACTTGGGTACACCGGTTACTTACTGTTCTATCCACGATATCCATGGCTACTACGGCGAGTCGTACATCGTTCAGGGTGTGAGTTTTAATATCCATGAAGGTGAGATTCTTGCTCTGCTTGGTCGTAACGGTGCCGGTAAAACTTCAACGTTACGTACCATCGCACGTTGTGATGACCCAGTATTGAAAAGCGGTGAAATCTGGTTAGACCACCAAAATATCCACGAAATGACGGCATATGAAGCGTCACAAGCGGGCATTGCACTGGTACCTGAAGATCGCTGTATCATTCCTGGCTTAACAGTAGAAGAGAACCTCCAGTTGGCTCAAATTGCGCCACCTAAAGGTTGGAACATCGAACGTATCTACGAACTATTCCCACGCCTCGGCGAACGTCGCAACCAAGAAGGTATTACGCTTTCAGGTGGTGAGCAGCAGATGCTTGCAATCGGTCGTGCGCTTTGTCGCGACATCAAGGTTCTTCTTCTTGATGAACCTTATGAGGGTTTAGCACCGGTTATCGTTCAAGAGATCGAGCGAACTCTTCGTGAGATCAAAGAGCTGGGTATTACGACGGTGATTGTCGAGCAGAATGCGATTGCTGCACTGAAACTTGCTGATCGTGCAGTGATTCTTGATACCGGTAACGTGGTATTCGATGGAACCGCTCAAGAAGTGCTTGATAACGAAACACTTCGTAACGAGTACCTAGCGATCTAATCGTTCTATTATTAGTACTCCACCTGTGCCCAGCTTTGCTGGGCACTCTTTTTTGGGGGGGATAAAACTGGTACTGTATCCTTTTATAAAATCAGTAAGAATTATCTTCAATGTCAGAACGTCGCGAACCAGGATTCAATTTAGATCAACTGGCCGAGCCAGTGCCCACACTTGAGCCTGAAAAGCAAAAACCTCAAACGCCGACTCAACCGTCTACCGCAGCTGTTAAGCCCGCTACCAAAAGTAGTGGATTAGGAACGGGTGTCGCTGTCATAGCACTGTTAGTGGCTGTCGCCATGGCTATTTGGAACTATCAGCTGACTCAAAAGATGGATCAACAATCCGTTCTTCTAGAACAGATGAATCTATGGCTTGAGAGTACTGATGCAACGCTGACAAAGACAAGCACTTCAGCCTCTCAATCAGGTGAAACCCTCTCGTCTCGACTAGAGCAGCTTAATGGTCGAGTGGAAGATCGTATTAAACACTTTGATTCTGAGATCGCTAAGCTTTGGACCGTCTCATATCAGCGCAATAAGCCTCAGCTTGAGAAGCAGGGCGAGACGATTGAAGCACAAGCGAAACAGATTAAATCTCAGACCGAATCGATTAAAAGTATCCAGTCACTTGTGGATCAAGTTCAATCGCAAGCTAAAAAGAGCGAAGGATCAGTTAATACGCTGTCCAAATCTGTTTCAGAATTTGATGAGAGTTTGAAAAAACGTGATCAGCAACTATCGAAGCTTAATGATCTGGTCGCTCGTAAAGATAAGCAGATCACTCAACTCAGTGAGCGGATAGCCCAACTCAACAGTGATCTTGAGTTTCAGCTCTCTATTGAGCGTGACGAGAGAGCAAGGATTAATGAACAGCTTGATCAAGTTAAATCGGGTTCGAATGCGAATGATCTTGATGGTCGTATAGCGACTATTGAAGATCGCCTCCGCTCGATTGACTCCAGTCGCCAGTCGGTCAATGCAGAACTTTTGAACATCAAACAACAGCTCAATACGCTGCTGCTTGAAGGAGCTATTCGTTAGTTGAATAATACGAAACTGATCAATACTTGTTCAAAGCCACTTCAATGTGCACAATACGCTCCACATGAAATGGGGCTGAGTTAAAAAGTGAAGTTAAGATCCTTTTTTGCTTTACGCATTCCTGATCGAACCGCTCGAGAACTGGCTAATCTTTCTGATGAGTTGTGTCAGTTTGATTTAGGGCTGGATGCAACTTGGTTTGACTCTTCTGGGTATCACTTGACGCTCTGCTTTTTGGGAGATGTCAGCCTAGAGCAGGTTGAGCAGCTTGAAAAACTGGTAGTTCAAATTGATTTTGGTAGTCGTTTCACTGTTCTGTTGAATCAAGTCAGTTATTACGCCGTCAATCCAAGGCTCTCTTTGATCGCAGCAATGACCTCGCATAACAGCCGACTAACGATGCTTCATGAGCAGTTAGTGGCTTTAGCCGAAGAGGTTGGCATTGTTCGTAAAGATCAGAACTTTATGCCCCATGTAACCTTGGCCCGTTTGCCAGCGGATAATCGATTTGCTGTCGACAAAGAGTTGCCACCTATCGATCATAGCTTGCCGGCTGATTCTATTGTGCTCCTTCAGAGCACTGAGGGTGAACACGGCAGTGTCTACAAGCCACTATTTGAAGTGCCGCTAACTCGCTAAACCGTTTAACCAATTCTGAGAAAATGATGCGAAAACCTGAGCTATTGTCCCCTGCAGGGACCTTGCGAAATATGAAGTATGCGTTTGCCTATGGCGCTGACGCGGTCTACGCGGGTCAGCCGCGCTACAGCCTTCGCGTGCGTAACAATGACTTCACTCTTCAGAACCTTGAAGAGGGTATTAATGTAGCGCATCAATTGGGTAAAAAGTTTTTTGTAGCCAGTAACATTCTTCCGCACAACTCAAAGTTGGGTACTTACATGAAGGATATTGATCCTGTTGTAGCGATGAAACCTGATGCCATGATTATGTCTGATCCAGGCTTGATCATGATGGTTAAAGATAAGTATCCAGATCTACCGATTCACCTCTCTGTTCAGTCGAATACGATGAACTGGGCTGCAGTGAAGTTCTGGGAGCGTGCCGGTATCGAACGCATCATTCTTTCACGAGAACTCTCGTTAGATGAAGTGGCAGAAATTCGTCAACAGTGTCCGCATATTGAGCTGGAGGTCTTTGTTCACGGCTCACTCTGTATCGCCTATTCAGGTCGCTGTCTGCTTTCTGGCTACATTAACCACCGAGACCCTAACCAGGGTACCTGTACAAATGCTTGTCGCTGGAAATACGATGCTCATGAGGCTCAGGAAGATGAGTCCGGTGATGTCGTTCCAGTACAGAGCTTTGATCCAAGCGAAGAGCAACAGCCTGCTCTAGGCGAAGGCAAACCGTCCGATCAGATCTACCTGCTCCAAGAGCAGACGCGCCCTGGGGAGTATATGCCAGCCTTTGAAGATGAGCACGGCACCTACATCATGAACTCAAAAGATCTTCGTGCCATTCAGCACGTCCATCGATTGACCGAGATGGGGGTCGACTCGCTTAAAATTGAGGGTCGAACTAAGTCGCACTACTACGTTGCTAGAACCGCTCAGGCTTACCGTCAAACCATCGACGACGCAGCGGCAGGCCGTCCATTCGACAAGGGCCTTATGGATGTCCTAGAGAATCTAGCGAACCGTGGATACACAGAAGGTTTCTACCGACGTCATGTTCACGACGAATACCAGAACTACGAAACCGGTAACTCTGTGGGTGTGCATCAGCAATTTGTCGGTGAAGTGGTCGAGCGTGATGCGGACTCTGGTAAGCTTGTCATCGATGTGAAGAACAAGTTTGAGGTGGGCGATACGCTTGAGTTGATGACCCCTCAAGGTAACCGCCGCTTTAAGCTCGATGAGCTTTACGACAAAAAAGGGGCACGGGTCCATGTCGCCCCAGGTTCAGGACACCGTGTAACGCTGCCACTCGATTTTGATACCGATATGGAATATGCGCTACTGATGCGTGATCTTCCAAACGCACCAGAGAGGGTGTAAACGAGAGCCGGCTACCATGCCGGCTTTTTTGTGCTTGCTGGATTTGCCTGGCAGTTAGACAAAGGGTGGTCATCCCATCTCGGTTGGATGATGTATAATCTTCCGGCACTGCAGGGGTGGAGCCCCGTGATCATCACTATAAATGGAGTTTTCCAATGAGCGTTATTCGCCAAGACGACCTTATTGATAGCGTTGCTGATGCGCTACAGTTCATTTCTTATTACCATCCAATCGACTTTATTGAAGGTGTGCACGAAGCCTACCTGAAAGAGGAGAACCCAGCCGCTAAAGATGCGATGGCACAGATCCTAATCAACTCACGTATGTGTGCTGAAGGTAAGCGTCCTATCTGTCAGGACACCGGTATCGTTACCGTATTTCTTAAAGTCGGTATGAACGTTCAGTGGGATGCTTCAATGAGCGTCACCGATATGGTGAATGAGGGTGTTCGTCGTGCTTACATGCACCCAGATAACGTACTACGCGCCTCAATTCTTGCCGATCCTGCCGGTAAACGTCAGAACACCAAAGACAATACACCAGCTGTTATTCACTACGAAATTGTAGAGGGCGACGAGGTAGAAGTTCATGTAGCTGCTAAAGGTGGTGGTTCAGAGAATAAATCGAAGATGGTGATGTTGAACCCGTCTGACAGCATTGTGGATTGGGTTGTTAAAACAGTTCCGACCATGGGGGCAGGCTGGTGTCCACCCGGTATGCTGGGTATCGGTATCGGTGGTACTGCGGAAAAAGCAGCGGTTATGGCCAAAGAGTCTTTAATGGACCCAATCGATATTCATGAGCTTCGTGAGCGTGGTCCACAGAACCGTGTCGAAGAACTTCGTTTAGAGATTATGGATGCGGTCAATGAATTGGGTATTGGTGCGCAAGGTCTTGGTGGTCTGACTACGATTCTTGACGTTAAAATCATGGACTACCCAACACATGCAGCGTCACTTCCTATATGCATGATCCCTAACTGTGCTGCGACTCGTCATACACACTTCACCTTGAAAGGTGATGGACCGGCTGTGCTCACTCCGCCAAGCCTAGATCAGTGGCCTGAAGTGACTTTTGAAGTGGGTGCCAATACACGTCGCGTCAATCTTGATGAGATTACACCTGAGTCGGTTAAAGAGTGGAAGGTTGGTGAGACCGTCCTGCTTAACGGTAAAATGTTGACTGGTCGTGATGCTGCTCATAAACGCATGGTAGAGATGCTAAACAACGGTGAAGAGTTGCCGGTTGATCTTAAAGGTCGATTCATCTATTACGTTGGCCCAGTCGACCCAGTTCGTGATGAAGTGGTAGGCCCTGCTGGCCCAACAACGTCAACACGCATGGATAAGTTCACACGTCAGATTCTAGAATCAACAGGCCTATTGGGTATGATTGGTAAATCTGAACGTGGTCCAATCGCTATTGATGCGATCAAAGATAACCAAGCAGTCTATCTGATGGCTGTTGGGGGGGCTGCTTATCTTGTCTCTAAAGCGATCACTGGCTCAAAAGTGCTGGCCTTCCCAGAGATGGGGATGGAAGCGATCTATGAGTTTGAAGTTAAAGATATGCCAGTCACCGTTGCTGTTGATGTGAATGGTGAATCTGTTCATACCACAGGTCCAGCTAAGTGGCAGGAGATCATTGCCTCTTCTAAGAGTTAACAGCTCTTTAGCCTAGATTAAATACCCGCCTTTGTAGCGGGTATTTTTTTGCTTGTTATGAGGGTTTTGTTTGTCTAAATTCGTTGTAATAAAGGCAAATTTCTTGAAGTTGAATCTAATTGAGTTGACAGAATGACCCACAGAGTCGAGACACGTAATCTACTATCTTCTAGTTTTGGAGCTTCACATCAGGTCAAAATTCACCGTTTCGGTACTGAAGGCGCTCGGCCAAAGGTCTATCTTCAGGCGGCGCTGCATGCCGATGAGTACCCAGGACTTCTGGTTGCACACCATTTGATAACTCTACTGACAGCCCTGGATGATCAAGGTGCAATTAATGGTGAAATTGTCCTGGTTCCGGTTGCAAATCCCATTGGGCTGGGCCAACGAATAAACGCTCAACACCTGGGTCGTTTTGATCTGGCCGGTGGTGGCAACTTCAATCGCAACTGGCCGGATCTATCTGAAGCTGTCCTAGAGCGGACAGAGCAGGATCTTACAGAAGACCCAGAACGAAATGCTCAGATTATCAGAGATGCCCTGATTAAAGAGGTCTCCTCATTAGGGGTGCGAACCGAGCTCGACGATCTTCGTAAAACACTGCTTCTCTGTTCTATTGATTCCGATCTGGTGTTGGATCTGCACTGTGATTATCAAGCGCTTTTCCATCTCTACTCATCCATTCATCATAAGAAATTGGCCCATGAGTTAGGTCGCGATCTAGGAGCCCATGCGGTTCTCATTGAGACTGAAGCGGGCGGGGAACCTTTTGATGAGTGCCATGCAGGTGTTTGGTGGCGATTGAAACAGCGAATAGAGCCTGCTAAACCAATTCCATTGGGTTGTTTTTCTGCAACCGTTGAGTTGCGTGGGCAGCAAGATGTGAGCGATGAGTTGGCCTTGCAGGATGCTAATGCTCTAATTCGTTTTATGCAGAGGCGACAGGTAATCTCGGGTGAACCAGAACCCCTGCCTGAACCGCTTTGTTACCCTACTCCCCTAGAAGGGACTGATATCATTTACGCTCCCGCAGCTGGCGTAGTTGTCTATCATAAAAAATTAGGAGATAGAGTTGAGAAGGGTGAGGTCGTCGCAGAGTTAATTAACCCTGCTGCTGAGTCTCAGGATAAAGCTCGTATAGTTTTAAGGAGTCGCACCAGTGGTCTATTTCTGACTCATATGAGTGATCGTCTTGTTGCACCGGGTGCTGCTCTGATTAAAATTTGTGGTGAACTAGCCTTAGAGCATCGCGAATCAGGTAAACTGCTTGAAGCCTAGCTGCGTATGTGATTTTCATTGCTATTGAATAGATGCGCTTTACAGTATTGCAGCTATTAGATTACATTGGTCTTTTAATCTTAACCCTAGAG
>CATEEE010000094.1 GCA_949499045.1 Marinobacterium sp. xm-d-530
ATGGCTGCAAAGATCTGCTGATGCTGTGGATTAATGCGCTCAGGATATCGCCCATAACGTTTAAGTGTTAGATCCAAGGCTTTGTAAATAGAGGAGAAATAACGGTTGTAAAAAAGTTCACTTAAGCTGGCGACGACGAGATTATGGCTGTATTTAGCGATCAGCATATGAAATTGTAGATCGGCTTTTGCACGAATTAATGTCGTATTTTTTTGACTTCGAAGCTGCATCTTTTCATATTCAGATCGAATAACCGCAATCTGTTCACTGCTTGCATGCTCTGCACAACACCCGGCTGCAACCGACTCAATAAACGCCCTAAGCTCAAGCACATCTCTCACCTCGGCTAATGTAGGATCCGCTTTAACCGGCAGTTTTAAAATCACAGTCTCAAGTGGATTCACTAATCGAGTTAATCGCCCCTGCTGTTTAATTAGCTGCCCTGCTGCAATTAACTCAGCCATCGCTTCTCTAATGGCACTGCGAGATACTGAAAAGTGTGCCGCTAAGCTGGACTCAGACGGCAGAGTCTCCCCCGCTCGGGTAGTATCCATCAATAGCGATAGTAAATTAGAGGTGATAGACATAACTGGTCTGACAAGTAGTGTTTATTATCTGCCAGAGTACGCTGCAACAGGTTAGAGTGCAAAAAAAGTTAAGGAGCCCTTCAATGAGTGTAATTTGTGAACTTTCAGACCTACGTCGCCTTTACCACAAACGTGTCCCTAAAATGTTTCAAGGCTATTGTGAGTCTGGTTCATGGACTGAACAGACGTTGGAAATGAATGACTCGGACTTTAATAAGATTCTTTTCCGCCAACGTGTCGCTCGCGATCTTGCTCCTCGTACATTGGCGACTCAAATGGTGGGGCAAGATGTCACTATGCCCGTTGCCATGGCTCCAGTAGGGCTTTTGGGTATGCAGCACGCCGACGGCGAAATCAAAGCAGCGCAAGCAGCCGAGGCCTTTGGCGTTCCATTTACCCTATCAACCATGAGCATCTGTTCCATTGAGAAGGTAGCCGAAGCAACGACTAAACCCTTCTGGTTCCAACTCTATGTTCAGAAAGATCGTGAGTTCACAAAAAAATTGATTCAGCGAGCTAAAGCGGCAGGCTGTTCGGCATTGGTTGTGACATTGGATCTACAAATTATCGGTAAACGCCATGCAGACCACCGCAACGGTATGACCGCACCACCGCGTCTAACTATTCCTAATATTTTAGACATATCCCGTCGTCCACGCTGGGCATTTGGCATGCTCGGAACAAAGAACCGCGAGTTTGGCAACATCCAAGGTTGTGCTACAGGCGTCGATGACATGAACGATCTTATGAAGTGGACCGCCAGCTCTTTTGATCCAAACCTAGACTGGGACGACCTGAAATTCTTCCGAGAAATGTGGGATGGTCCATTGATCATTAAAGGCATTATGGAAGCGGAAGATGCTAAAAAGTGTATCGAGCTAGGTGCCGATGCCATTGTTGTCTCCAACCACGGTGGTCGTCAGCTCGATGGTGCTCGCTCATCCATCAGCGTTCTTCCTGAAATTGTTGATGCCGTAGGCGATCAAATCGAGGTCTGGATGGATGGTGGTATCCGCTCCGGTCAGGACGTTATTCGAGCTCGCGCACTGGGTGCTAAAGGTGTTCTTGCTGGGCGCCCTATGGTCTATGGTCTGGGCGCTATGGGTAAAGCGGGTGTGACACGAATGTTAGAGATCTTCCATGAAGAGGCTGAACTGACCATGGCATTTATGGGGCATCGTGACATTGCCTCAGTGTCGAAAGATGACATTATCATCAAAGGCGAACTTTAATTCAGAGGTCGATCAGTTAACAAAGATCGATTAGGCTAAAATAAAAAGCAGCCCTTTGGGCTGCTTTTTTGTTGACCAAATCTGACTTCGGCAGTCAACTTTTTACCCTTATTGACCACTCATAACACGACTAAGTAGCGCTTCACGATCGATGGAGTATTGTCGTGATGGCTCTTCTGGGCACAGGCTATACCCTTCATTAGAAGGAGCCATTACATCGTCGGCTACCGGCAAAAACGAAGCTTTGTTAATTGAACGAACCAACACGCCCATTGAAGAAAGTGTTCGAGCCTTTGCAATCGTCAAATCACTTTCTGCATTTACAAGTGCACGACGTGTTTCAAAGTACTCATTCTCTGTATCGAGAAGATCGAGCAGAGTGCGCTGACCTATATCAAA
>CATEEE010000095.1 GCA_949499045.1 Marinobacterium sp. xm-d-530
GAGGGAAAAATCATAGAGCAGGGTACCCATCAAGAGCTACTCAGTTCCGGTGGAATCTATGCGCAGCTCTGGGCTCATCAAACGGGTGGGTTCTTGGGAATAGAGTAAACTTTATCTACACAATACAGGACTGTGCTTGTCTCTCTTGCTCAGAGAGATGAGACTCCTGCATACGCATCCAAAGTCTTGTTAACAGGGTACCCACTATATAGGCTGTTAAAACGATCAGAATATCGCTGCTTACGAAGCTCACCGAGGTGATCATTGGGCCAGGACAGTAACCTGCGATGCCCCAACCAACCCCAAATAGGGCAGCTCCGATAAGAAGGCGTCGATCAATCTGTTCTTTAAGTGGTGTTCTAAAAATCGTGTCACAGACTGGATTTTTTCTTTTTAAAATCATTGGTGTAGCGACTATATTTACCGCTAAAGCTCCCGCCATTACAAAGGCCAAAGAGGGGTCCCAGCTACCAGTGATATCTAGAAAGTTAACCACCTTCGCTGGATCAATCATCTGAGCTACAGATAGACCAAGACCAAATAGGGTGCCTGAAATCAGCGCGATCAATAGTGATTTAACGTTCATTAAGCACCTCCCACAAGATGACGAACGATAAACACAGTAATCATGGCCGTCAGCATAAAGGTCAGTGTTGCAATCAACGACCTAAAACTTCTACGAGCCAGGCCGCAAATGCCGTGACCACTGGTACAACCCGTTCCAAGTGCTGAGCCGATGCCGACTAATAGGCCGGCAGCGATTAATCCAATTTTGCCGGTTACTGGCTGGATATTCTCTACGCTGGGTGAAATTCCAAGTAGTTGGTATAACAATCCGCCTAAAACTAAGCCAACCAAAAAAAGGATACGCCATGGAATGTCGCCTTTTTCTGGGAGTATAACGCCACCTGCTATCCCTGAAATACCAGCAATTCTGCCTTTAAAAAGCAAAAGAACCGCTGCCGAAAGGCCAATTAAAGCCCCGCCTATGAGTGCGCTGTAGGGGGTGAAATTGATAATTTCCATGTGTAATAAATAGTCAGTAATTTAGCGAAGGATAATGCTAAATGAGAAGCTTAGTTTTAGCTAGAGCCAATCTAGATCAATGGGTTACAGGCTTATAGCATGTAAAGTTTACAATGACTCTTTGAAGCGCTTCTCGATTTTATCTAGGGTTGAATAGCCTAATGCTAATGGCGTAATCGCATCACCGTTGACAAGAAGTAGGGCTGGAAACCCCTGAACGCCAAGGGTTCTACTAAACTCAAGTTCACTGTTCAGTTTTGATTCTATAAGGTCGCTGCGGAGTTGTTCAGAGAACTGACTTTCATCAAGCCCAATCGTCTCGGCGCACTCAATCAGAGTGCTCATATCAGATGGGTTTTTAGCGTCCAAATAATAAGCTTTTTGAATGGCTCTGCTCATCATGAGTCGCCCCTCTGGATGGAGCTCCCCAGCCGCAATGACAGCCCTACAGCTAGGGTAGGTTGAACGCCTTGGGGTATTTTGGGTCCAAAAGTCGTGATTAAAGGGGGTTCCTGTTTGTGACTCTATCCGTTTCCATGTCGATGCAATTGCGTCGCGCATCGTCAGTGGCATAGGTTCATCAGAGTCTGGTGCCAGACCACCCATCACCCAAAGCACGTCGAGATCTGGATGCATATCTAGCCAGCTATCTAAGGTCTTTGAGAAGGCCCAGCACCATGAGCACATAGGGTCCATTACATAGATGAGTGATCTGTTCGCCATAGTATTAGATCTTCACCGCCACACGACCGCGAACTTTACCTTCAAGAAGCGCTGCACCCGTCTCGACAACCTGATCAAGGCTGATCTCATTGGTTATCATATTAAGGTCATCTTGATTGATGATCTCTGCAAGTGCAGCCCAAGCAGCTTCACGCTGCGGGATCGGTTGCATGACGCTGTCGACACCCAGAAGTGATACACCACGCAGGATAAACGGAGCAACGGTCATCTTAAGATCCATGCCTTGTGCAAGACCGCAGGCTGCAACAGCACCACCCCATTGAGTTTGAGCGCAGGCATTCGCTAATGTGTGACTACCGACACTATCGACAACAGCCGCCCAGCGCTCAGCTTGAAGAGGTTTACCTGGATCAGATAACTCAGCACGATCAATAATCTCAGACGCACCCAAGGATTTGAGGTATTCAGCCTCTTCAGGTCGGCCTGTCGATGCACACGTGGTGTAACCAAGTTGTTTCAAAATGCGAAGCGCAAAACTACCGACGCCACCATTAGCACCGGTTACTAATACGGTACCCGACTCAGGTGTAATACCAGCCGATTGAATCGCTTGAACACAAAGCATCGCAGTGTAGCCTGCAGTGCCAATGGCCATTGTTTGTGCAGGTGTAAGAGCGTCAGGTTTTTTGATTAACCAATCTGCTTTAACGCGCGCTTTTTCCGCAAGGCCACCCCAATGTGTTTCACCCACGCCCCATCCGTTTAGAATAACCTGGTCGCCAGTTTGAAAACGTTCATTTGAACTTTCAAGAACGGTACCGGCAAAATCAATACCCGCCACCATTGGAAAGCGACGAACAACAGGGGCCTTGCCTGTAATCGCTAATCCATCTTTATAGTTAAGGGTTGAGTACTCTACTTGAACCAGTACGTCACCTTCTGGAAGCTGAGCTTCATCTACTTCAGAGAGTGAACAGGTGTAACCGGCTGTATCATCTTTGTTAATTAAAATAGCTTTCATCGAATGGATGCTCCTCTAGAAAGGTTCGACTGGATATGAATTGATTAAAAAATAGGTAGAGAGGGGTGGCTGACTGCTGAAGTTTTGCTCGCAATACAGCACCTTCCCAACCTATCCAAAACGTTTGGGCGAGTTGAGACGAATCTGCATTTATCTCAACTTGGCCCGCCTTTTTACCTTGTTCAAATAATTCGGATGTTAAATCCGCCCATTGGTTGAAGACCGCTTCAATCGCTTTTCGAAAATCGTCATCCAATGCACTGATCTCTTGTCCTAAATTGCCTATTAAGCAGCCGCGTTGGAAGTCATACTTCTGCATGCCCTTGGCGGCCGTGATCACAAACGCCTTTAATCGCTCAATGGGGGATAGGTCGGCATTCAAAAACTGCTTGTTTAGTTGATGCTGAAAGAAATCGTTGTAACTCTCGGTTACGGCTAAGCCAAACCCTGTTTTAGAGCCGAAGTGGTGATAAAAAGAGCCCTTGGGCACTCTGGATTGTTTGAGCAACTTGTCTAATGGCGTTGAAGCGAACCCCTGTGAGGTCATCATTTCGGTGCCTATTCGTAACAATTTCTCTTTAGCGCTCAAGTCGTTCATATCATTTTTTCTATCAATTTCTGCCCATACTAGACCGATCGGTCTAGAGCGTCAATCGCTGATAACTTTATTCAAATAGAGAATGTTGGCACGTTGATTGCAAGTTGTTGGTAGTAGTTAATAACTGTTTAGAAGCACCAATTGAACGACGTTGGGCTAATTGAGAGGTGTATTATGAATTCAAGAATCTGCGAATCGTTGACAGATCAGGCGTTATTTAATGTTGATAACTTAATCAACAGCCACTGTAACCTGAACGACGTATGGATCACGGAACAGATCGACGAAGATGGGAAAGATATCCTGACGACCATCTCATCGTGGGTAAATGCTAAAGGCGCTAAATTCGCACTACAGATCAATTTCCGGTTTGATCCGACCTGTCCGGGTAAAATATGGGCAGACTACCGTTCGCAGCCGTCGATCATGAATGGGCACATTCTGGATGAATATGGGTTTAAACTTCCTACCTACAAGTACCGTCGCCTAAGCTGGGACCTGTTGATGCAGCTTGATACCCAAAACCTTGAGGAGAGGGTATCTGAACTGCATAGAAGAACCCATTAATACACAAAACATTGACCCGGCAAGCAAGTAAGCGAAATGCTCGCCATCAACATTTATACACCTCTTCCATAGGCTTGGCGTGTTGATTAGAGGTGTAGATAAGGGCATTTTTTCGACTCAGCTTAGAGGGAGAAGATACCCCACAGCTCTTAGCGATGGTCTCAAGCTCTTTGTGCATCTCGTTTGCATAAGCTGCAACACGAACCGATTTGTTGATAGGGTCTAAACCAGCCTGAAGTCGCTTATCATGCGTCGTAATTCCGGTTGGGCAGGAGTTTTTATGACACTGCAAAGCTTGTATGCATCCTAGCGAGAACATAAAGCCTCGAGCGGTGGTTACCGCATCAGCACCGGCGCATAGAGCCCATGCAACATCAACGGGCGTAATTAACTTTCCTGAAGCCACTAACTTGATTCGATCTTTAAGGTTAAGCTCTGCCAACAGGTTTGATACGAGGGGGAGGGACTCTTGCAAATTCATACCCGCAGCATCGATCAGAGACATCGGTGCAGCACCTGTGCCACCATTGCCACCGTCTAAGGTGATGAAATCGGGTGCGTAGGCCTTAATCACATCATCAAAGGCACTTTGCTTCGAATGGCTATCCGTGATGTCGGCTGCGGCCGCAGATGCTTTATTGATTAAAGCGGCAAGCATCTCTCTGAATTCTACGATATTACCTAAGCATAGCTTGATGCCAACGGGTTTCTCGGTGACCGATCTGATGTGTCTAATGAAAGTGTAGAGGTCATCAAAATTCTGAATTTCTTGGTGGGTAGGTGGGGAGATACTTGCTTTACCTTCTGGAATGCCACGCTGGGCAGCAATTTCAGCAGTGACTTTGTCTGCTGGGAGTATGCCACCTTTACCAGGCTTAGCACCCTGAGAGAGCTTAATCTCAAACATTTTCACATTATTGTTTTCAGCAACTACCTTGAGCTTCTCGTCACTCAAAGAACCATCTGCGTTACGAACTCCATATTTAGCGGTACCAATTTGATAGACCACATCGGCTCCGCCTTGAAGGTGCTCTGTGGATGCACCACCTTCACCTGTATTAATCCAAACACCCGCTTCGCGCGCACCAGAAACCAGTGCCTTTACAGCGGGTTTTGAAATAGCACCAAAGCTCATACCTGAAATATGAAACACCTTATCGGTTGCGTAGGGGTTAGGGCAGTAGGGGCCAAAAACCTGCTGTTCAGGTTCGTCACTGCCCGTATAGGGAAATATAGAGTTTGCGAAGAGGACGTCTCCTTCATGTTGAAGACGCGTAGAGCCAAACGCTTGAAGAGTAGATTCCTGTTTGGCCGCTTGATACACCCAAGTTCTATCTGCACGGTTGAAGGGCATCTCCTCGCGGTCTTGAGCAAAGAAGTACTGTCTAAAAAAGACACCCATCTCCTCGAACATGTAACGCAGTCGGCCAACGACGGGGTAGTTACGGCGAAGGGTATGATCAACTTGATGACGATCACTTACATATATTAAGAAAAGCCCAGAGACAAAAACCAGCAGAATGACGCCCGGTAAATAGCTCAGGATGAAATCAAAAAAACCAGTAATAATACCCATGTACACCTCAATCTATTTGCTTTAAGTTAACACGAAAATCTTAATTAAAAGTTAAATCTCTTATCCTTTAATCATAGAGCAGGGAATACAAAGTGACTAACTCTTTGAAGACGTTAATTAGTAAAAACGATATTAATTCGTTGGAATGTGACAAGGTCATTTTTGACTGCCGATTTGATCTAATGAACCCCGAAGCAGGGCAAAAAGAGTACGATGCAGAGCATATTGAAGGGGCTGTCTACGTTAGCTTAGATACAGTGATGTCCTCTCATATAACGGCTACAAGCGGCAGACACCCATTACCCTCAAAAGAGTCCTTTGCAGAGTTTCTTAGCTCTTGTGGTGTTACCGAGGATACTCAATTAATTGCCTATGATAATTCTGCTGGACTATTTGCAGCTCGTTTCTGGTGGATGTGTCGATGGATAGGTATTGAATCTGTAGCCATACTAAAGGGTGGCATTAATGCCTGGAAGCAGCAGGACGGAAAAGTCACAACAGAAGTACCGGTTTTGAATAAAACAGAGGGTTTAAAAGTTAAACAGAGCTTAGAACAAGCTGTTGATGTTGATGTCGTTATTAAAGCATCCAATCAACTGAATCGTACTATCGCCGATGTACGTGCTGCAGAGCGTTTCCGAGGTGAAGTGGAACCAATTGATCCCGTTGCAGGACATGTGCCTAACGCAATAAATATCCCACTGTCAGATAACTACGACGCTGAAGGACGATTTTTATCTAAGGATAAACTACAACAAATCTATCTCAGTAAACTGGGTGAATATAAAGCGAATGATCCAATACTGATGTGTGGATCAGGAGTAACCGCTTGTTTAAGTCGATTCTGTATTGAGTTAGCGGAGTTACCACCAGCAAGTGTCTATCCGGGCTCTTGGTCAGAGTGGCTTAGAGATCCTAGTAGGGGAGTTGCAACGGAAGAGTAACAACTTAGCGGATTACCTCTATAATAGTGTGTCTGGCTTGCTAGCAAAGACTCTAAGCCAGACACGAATTTTTAGGCTTTTTTAACAAATTCTGATTTCAACATTAACTTGCCGCAATCAATGTTGTGATCTCCATCAACTAGACGGCGCACTTGAAATTTAGTGCCAACTTTCTCTGTACCACCGCCTTTAACCTTCAGATCTTTTATCAGAGTTACAGAGTCACCTTCTTGAAGCGGGTTACCATTTGCGTCTTTAACAATCAGCTGTTCATCAGATTCGTCGGCAACGTTTGGATCCCATTCATGTCCACATTCAGGACAAACTAATTGGCCTTGATCTTCATAAGCAAAAGGTGAAGAGCATTCAGGACAAGCAGGATAGGAGTCAGACATTAGAATTTCCTTAACAAAAATAAGGGAATAATCATAACTGATTTATAGCACTCCTTAAAAGTTATCCACACAGAAAAACAGCGTAACAGGCCGTAAAAATGCACCATGAATCAAACTAATAGAGCTATTGTTAAGCGTTAAATGAGAGAAATCTGGTGTAATAAACACAAGATACCCATATTCATCTTAATTATCTATTTGCGCCTTAAGTCATTGTTTTTATGCAGCTTAGGATGGTCTGAATTAGAACCCATATTTAATAGTGAGATTAGTTCATCGAAACCATTGCATGTCATGCCGTTCACAAAAGGTTAGAGCTTAGATCGTCTCATAATGCTTTACACGCATCAGCTTCCTAGAATGATTCACACAGCTATCAACAACCAGTGTTGCGATTAGACTTAGCGTATCTGCATCCGCAATAGACAACATGGATCTGCAATCGATCTATTTACAGGTAACCCTGAAGGGCTAAATTCAACCGTTTAAAGCACAATCTGATAGGTAAGTTAGCAAGCCTTTACCTAATTCCAGTGTACCACCAGACTGAATATATAGATACGTATAATATATATTATGTTAAATAAAATGATTTAAAAAAGAGGCAGGAATTCCCTACCTCATTTGTGTAGCTAATTAGCGGGTATTGGCTTTATAAAGCCCCTTTGTAGATACCCTTGGTGTCTACATCGATAGCGAGCTCACCGGTTTGCAATGATGAGTCGTCAGATATGGTAGCGACCAGTTCGTCACTGTAGCCGATTAAACTAATCCCTTCTTTATCGAGAAGCGTCATAACACGCTCCAGTGCTGAGATAACCGACATTTGACGCGCTGTAAAGCTGGAGCTTTGAGTGCTTTGTTTTTCCTTGACGCGACGCTTAGTTGAGATCTGCTTTAACACATAGCCATCGTCATCAATCAGTGACAATGAAAGATCTATCGCCTTAGCATCAATGATTAACCCTTTTAGCTGCTCAAATTGCTGCAGATTGGATACATTGATATTGTCTCCAGGATTGCTGTTTGTAACAATTTTCTTGAGCTTATCGC
>CATEEE010000096.1 GCA_949499045.1 Marinobacterium sp. xm-d-530
CTAATCTCAATCCTACGTGCTTTCATCGCTTCTGGAATTTCACGGATCAGTTCGACGTGAAGCAGTCCATTTTCCATCGATGCATTTTCAACGCGGACGTGATCGGCTAGTTGGAATCGACGCTCAAAGTTACGGGCGGCGATCCCTTGGTAGAGGTAGGTGCGCTCTACTTGATCTTCCGCTTTATTACCACGAATCACTAGGTTGCCGTTCTCGCTGGTAATCTCAATCTCGTCACGAGTAAAGCCGGCTACTGCCATAGTAATGCGGTAAGAGTTCTCTCCAGTCGCTTCAATGTTGTACGGAGGGTAGGCTGACTGCTCGCTGCGGTTAGCGGTATCAATCATATTTGCTAGGCGATCAAAGCCAATCGCAGAACGGTATAGGGGTGTTAGGTCAAAATTACGCATGGTCATATCCTCAAATTAAGCAATATGTAGTTCAAAGTTAAACCACCCAAACGGCGTGGTTAATAAGTGCAGTACCTTGTGGTCACTGCCTACATAAAATAATTGGGGATAGTGAATGGGGAATTCAAGGCCCTAATTTAATAGAATCGCGACTCATAGGGTACCCACAGGATTAAAGGGTCATAGGAGTCGCAATGAATAGGGCTTGATCAGTGTGTTGTTTCGTTACCGAACTGATCGACATCGTTGGTAATATCGACTTCAACTTTAGCACTTGGAATCTTGTAGTCGTAGACGCGCTCCCAACCCTCAGATTCGGGTGTGCGTTCCCAAACAGTTCCTGCGTTGTACTCGAGTAGGGCCTCTAAAGAGGGGTCTATTTTAACGACTTTCTCTAACGGCATTGGAATCATATTCACCTGATCATTCGCTAGAAATTCTTCATCTTCATAGCCTGTGAAGAGTCTCCAGCCAGTATCATTCAAGTGCTCAGGCACGGTTTTATACATAAAACGTACCGGTAGCTTTTCATCAATGACTAAACGAGACATCAACGTTAAAAAACCATTTTTGGTCTGGTTGGTCTCACCTTTGTAGGGCTTGTTGTCATCGTTACTCATGATTCATCCTAGTAGTCTGTTTTCTTTTTGAATTCACACAAATCTTCAATATTACAGGCGCCACATCGAGGCTTTCTAGCGACACAGACATAGCGGCCATGCAGTATCAACCAATGGTGGGCATCGATTAAATACTCCTTTGGCACAAGGCGTAGCAATCGTTTCTCAACCTCTAATACGTTTTTACCAGGGGCTATGCCGGTCCGGTTGGAGACTCGAAATATATGCGTATCAACCGCCATAGTGGGTTGGCCAAAAGCAGTATTTAAAATGACATTGGCTGTTTTGCGGCCAACGCCCGGAAGCGCCTCAAGATCCTCGCGGTTATCCGGTACCACTGAATTGTGAAGATCGACCAGCATATGGCAGGTCTTCATTAGATTCTCAGCTTTGGTATTGAACAGCCCGATGGTCTTAATTTTCTCTTTAAGCCCCTCAATTCCTAAATCAATGATCGCTTGCGGCGTATTGGCGATCGGGAACAGTTTGCGGGTAGCTTTGTTCACCCCTACATCGGTAGCTTGCGCCGATAAAAGCACAGCGGCCAGCAATTCAAAGGGTGAGCTGTACTCAAGTTCCGTTGTTGGTTGTGGATTATCTGCTTTGAGTCGCTCGAAGATCTCGATGCGTTTAAGTTTGTTCATTGCTTAGCCTGTCACGCGGACCCGTTTCTCACCTGTACTAACGGGCGCTTCGGTTGGCTCAGGGTTTGGCTGTCGCTCTTTGATGCGCTGATCGATCAGGTTTTTCAGTGCAATCAGTAGCCCTAAACCTAGGAATGCCCCGGGCGGTAGGATGGCAAATAGGAAGTTAGGGTAGTCATCCGCTAGGATAATATGCCAATTGTTCGCCATGTCACCGAATAGAAGATCCATGTTGGCAAATAGAGCACCGGTGCCCAGTAACTCACGCATCGCGCCAAGAATTACCAAGACCACCATAAAGCCAATTGACATGAAGAAACCGTCGATAAACGACTCTTTGATCGCATTTCGAGAGGCAAAGGCATCGGCTCGCCCCATAATCACACAGTTAGTGACGATGAGCGGAATGAAAATACCCAGAATAGTGTAGAGCTCATAGGTGAATGCTTGCATCAATAGTTCAATGGCAGTTACAAAGGCGGCAATAATCATGACAAAGATAGGTAGACGAACCGTTTCAGGCGTCAACTTACGAAACAGTGAAACGGTTAGGTTACTGCCTGTTAGCACGATCAGCGTTGCCAATCCAAGGCCTAGTGCATTGACGACTGAGTTAGTGACCGCCAATAGCGGACATAAGCCGAGTAGCTGAACGAGGGCAGGGTTGTTAGTCCATAGCCCATTCTTAATCAGTGTCTGGGATTCACTCTGCATAGCTCTTCTCACGTTTAGCGGGTGACAATAACAGATTTTTGTGTGACTCAAAGTAGTCTAAGGCAACACCGGTCGCTTTTACGACAGCTCTTGGTGTGATCGTTGCACCGGTAAACTGGTCAAATTGACCGCCATCTTTTTTGACCGCCCAACGTGAATCAACCTGACCATCTCGCCGAGCCCCTACGAAGCTTTCGACCCAATCAGATTTAGCGCTATCTATCTTATCGCCAAGTCCCGGAGTCTCTTTGTGGGAGATGACACGAACACCAGCAATGGAACTATCGGCATTGATTCCGACAATCAGATCGATGTCACCAGAGTAACCTTGAGAAGAGGTGACAGGTAAAATAATACCCACCACCTCATCATTTTGAATCGCTTGGTAGCCGGTTGTTCCAGTCTCAACGTTGAGTTGCCCCGCATCAAGATCAATGCGGTGCTCATAGAGTTGTGCATCAATGTTCGCAGGAAAAATTTCATAGAGTGCCTTCGATTCAGCTTCACGAATGTTGGCATCTATTCTATCGACCGTTGTTACCTGGGTAACAGCGATTACAGCGGCCGATAAAACGGCAAACAGACCAATACCCAACGCGCTCTTAGAAATGGATTGAGTGGTGCTAGGGTTTTCATTGATCTCCATACTCACTCCCCTTTAGGTCCAAGACGTGGGCGTTTATGGCCGTAACTACGCGGTTGGGTATAGTGGTCGATCATAGGTGCTGCTAGATTCATCAGTAAAACCGAAAAAGCGACAGCGTCAGGGTAGTTACCCCAAGTTCGAATAATGAAAATTAACAACCCGATCCCTATACCAAAAACGATTCGACCACGATTACTGGTTGCCGACGAGACAGGGTCCGTTGCAATAAAGAACGCGGCCAACATAGTGGCACCCAGTGTTAGGTGGTTAAACGGGTCGACAAAATTACTAGGATCAACACCATAGGCAATGGCACTCACTAAGCCTAGTGTAACTAGAATGCTTACAGGGGTATGCCAGGTGAATACCTTTTTATAGATCAGGTAGATACCACCCATGAACCATGCCGCCGACACTGCATGATAGGCTGCAGCACCTTCAATCAACGTTTGATCGCTGCGCCACATCTCTTCTGTCGTGAAGCCATCACGGTTGCGCAGAATATCCAAAGGGGTTGCGCCGGTATAGGCATCCATCACTTGTGATGATCCGGCGAAGATGAGTGACAGTGAATCCGATAGTGCCGGTATGGACCAACCTTCACTGCCACTCAGTACGTAAGGAAGATTCCAACTGGTCATCTGAACAGGGAATGAGACCAATAACAGAGCGTAGGCAACCATGGCGGGGTTGAATGGGTTGTTACCAATGCCACCATAGACCTGTTTAGCAAATAGGATCGCGACAAACATCCCAACAATACCGATCCAGACAGGTGCTGATGGCGGTATAGAGACCGCTAATAGCAGTGCGGTTACGGTGGCGGAATAGTCGCCAAGAAAACGTGAAATGGGTAGTCCGCGCAGTCTCAAAGCCAGTGCTTCAAAGACGAGGCCCGATATTAGGCAGATCGCAATTTGAAGAAGTGTACCCCAGCCAAAAAATAGGGTTAGCGCGAGTATGCCTGGAATCATTGCCAAAAGAACCAGCTGCATGACACCTGAGCTAGTATTGCTGCGGGTGACGTGGGGTGAACTCATCCGTATCAGTGACATTGTTTTATCCTACTCGTACGGTTTAAGTTGTGATTCAAGTTGATCGTAATGGCTCTTGGCTGATTCAAGATCCGTTTTGAGAGTTTCTTGCTCTGTTTCATCGTCACTCTTACTGATTGCACGTTCAATCTTGGTCACAGCAACCTTTGCCATGGCGACATCAATGCGCAGCTGTTTAAGATCAATACCTGCACCCTGAGCCTTCTCGATCAAAGCATTATCAGCATCAGTATGCGCCTTACTTGCCTCTTCTAAGCGGGTTTTGAGGGCCTCAATTGCACTATCGTCAATCTCTTCAGCCGCTTCGGCTTTTTTCAGTTTGGTACGTATGATCGAAACCTGCTGTTTCAGCGCTTTTAGATCCGGTTTGGCAACTGTCGCTTCGCCCTTGGGCGTTATTGACGTTGAGGAAGCGGTTGTTGAGCTTTTCTGCAGCGCTTGCTCAGCCTCATTTGCAGCCAGCTTAAGCTTGTCGACAGTCGTTTGAAGAGTATCAACACCATCCAGCCCCTTGTCTTGGGCGTTTTTCAGGGCAACCTCTGCTTTCTTCAATTTGGTTCTTGCCACCGCTGCTGCTGTTTTTAGAGCTGCCGAATCATCTTTTATAGGTTCATTTGCTGCCTGCTTCTTTCGCTCAGCTTGTGCTTTAGCGGCTTCAGCAGCGCGAGCTTTGCGTCGTTCCGCTTTCTCAATAGCTTCGCGTTCTAGGCGGGCTTGTCTCGCTTCAAAGCGTTCACGAGCATGATCAGCTTTGCGTTGTTCAAGCTCTTCTGCACGAATCTCAGATTTAGCAAATCGGTAGAACTGCACGAGAGGAATGCTGCTAGGGCAGACGTAAGCGCAAGCTCCACACTCTATGCAGTCAAACAGATTATGGTTTTTAGCTTTCTCAAACTCTTTACCCTTGGCAAACCAGTAGAGCTGTTGTGGAAGAAGTTGTGCAGGACAGGCCTGTTCACACATACCACATCGAATACAGGGTTGTGCCGCTGGTGCTTCTGGCATCTCGCTCTCTGTTGCAGCGATCAGGCAGTTGGTTGTTTTAATGACTGGAACAGCATCCGTTTCAGCCGCCACCCCCATCATTGGACCACCCATCACCAGACGATATAGAGCGCCAGGTTTGAGGTCGGCCGCCGAGAGCAGATCTGAGAAGGGTGTGCCAATCAATGTCCAGAAGTTACCAGGGTGCTCAACCGCTTCACCCGTTAGGGTCACAATGCGTTGAATCAAGGGCTCCCCATGATTAATCGCACGATGCAGCGCCTGAGCTGTCCCCACGTTTTGAACCACAATACCGATGTCTGCTGGTATTTTGCCACTTGGGACTTCGACACCCGTTAGTAACTGGATCAACTGGCGTTCACCACCCGAGGGGTACTTGGTCGGAACCACAACTAAATCCAAGTCGATATCAGCGTCAGCTAACGCCTCATTGAGCGCGCGGATAGCATTTGGCTTGTTATCCTCGATGCCGATTAGGGTATGAGTCGGCTCCAATAAGTACTGAATAATCTTAATCCCTTCTAGGATTTCAGAGGCGTGTTCACGCATCAGCATATCGTCAGCAGTAATGTAGGGCTCACACTCAGCCGCATTGATGATCAATGTGGTGACGATGTGATCAGAGCCTAAATTCAGTTTTACATCTGTAGGGAAACCAGCACCGCCCATACCTGCAATTCCCATTTGGCGAATCTTATTAACGAGTGCGGTGCGCTCTAAAGCCTTGTAATCAATTGCTTGATGTTCAATCCACTGATCAAGGCCATCTGATTCAATCACAATACATTCGGCGGTCAGACCTGAAGCGTGTGGTACGGGTTGTTCTTCAATCGCAGTGACAGTCCCAGACGTAGGTGCATGTAAAGAGGCACTGATTCGACCGACCGGTTCAGCGATAATCTGCCCCTTGAGTACTTTGTCCCCAACAGAAACAACTGGGTCAGCAGCCAGTCCAAGGTGTTGCTGAGTTGGAATAACCAATGTTTTAGGGATTGGTAGTTGGCGCACAGAAGCACGGGTAGACTGCTTCTTATTTTCTGGCGGGTGAATACCGCCGTGAAAACTGAATACCTTCACGATGGATTCTCCTCAAAGCGAGGCTGTCTATCAGTCGCTATCAAATTATTGGTCTGTGGTGGCTCTGGCCACTTCCAATTCAGTGTTGTCGTGGCAACCGGTAGCATATCGATACAGTCGACCGGACAGGGCTCTACACAGAGATCACAACCGGTACACTCATCAACAATCACGGTGTGCATCAGTTTTGCTGCCCCTAAAATGGCATCCACTGGGCAGGCTTGAATACACTTAGTACAGCCAATGCACTCATCTTCACGAATATAAGCGACCTTACGAACATCTTCGATGCCATGTTCTGCGTCTAAAGGGATTGAGTCTACGTTGAGCAATTCAGCAAGTTGGTCAATGGTAGTCTGTCCACCGGGAGGGCACTTATTAATCGCTTCACCTGCAGCGATACCCTCAGCATAAGGTCGGCAGCCCGGGTGGCCACATTGGCCACATTGGGTTTGTGGCAATAGAGCATCAATCTGATCAACAATTGGGTCGCCCTCGACCTTAAAGCGGACGGCAGCGAAGCCAAGAATGACACCAAAGATAAGCGCCAGAAGGGCGAGAACAAGTATGGCTATTGCAACGTTACTCATACTGGCACCTTAGAACTGAACCAAGCCAGCAAAGCCCATGAAGGCGAGTGACATAAGACCGGCAGTAATCATACCGATGGCAGGACCCTTAAAGGCGATAGGTACTTCGGCCACGGCAATGCGTTCACGTAGCGCCGAGAAAAGAATCAGCGCCAACGAAAAACCTACCGCAGCACCAAAACCATAGCCAATGGATTCGATAAAATCGTTCTGTTTACGAATATTCAACAGAGCCACACCCAATACAGCGCAGTTGGTGGTGATCAATGGCAAGAAAATCCCCAGCAGTTTGTAGAGCAGAGGGCTGGTTTTATGAACCACCATCTCAGTGAACTGCACCACAACGGCGATGACCAAAATAAAACTGACTGTTTGTAGATAGATAAGATCAAACGGGAGTAGTAGGTAGGTGTATACCAAATAACTGCAGACGGATGACAGCGTCAGTACGAAGGTGGTCGCGAGCGACATCCCCATGGCGGTTTCTAGCTTGTTAGATACCCCCATGAAAGGGCACAAACCTAGAAATTGAACCAGTACAAAGTTATTCACTAGTACGGTACTGATTAAAATTAGTAGAAACTCAGTCATCGTCTATCGCTATGGCGTTGAAAGCAAAAAGAAGCTCAATAAAACGGTTTAGAGTGTACCCTAAACCGGCTTTATAACCCAGTATCAACGGTTGTTTCAGGTCAATTAGACGTCGCTAAAGTAACTTTAGTTCAGTCATTGACTGTAGAATTAAATCTACCTGTTTTTCGGT
Source organism: Marinobacterium sp. xm-d-530 (assembly GCA_949499045.1). Lineage (GTDB taxonomy): Bacteria > Pseudomonadota > Gammaproteobacteria > Pseudomonadales > Balneatricaceae > Marinobacterium_E. Next base: position 7,525 of record CATEEE010000096.1, read on the forward strand.
TGGTAGGGTGATATCGAGATAAACCTTGCTATTGGCTTGCGGTCCTATAACAAGATCACTCCCACTTTCTATGGTGCTTAGCACGATAAGACCTGCCTCTTTAAGCAGTGCAGCATCCTCTGTTCGGGTACTCACAGCCGGTAGTAGGCCTCTGTCGAAGAGTCTTTTCTCCAGTGTGTACAGTACCGAATTTGAGATATTTGGTAGACCAACAATCAGTGCTTTATGACCCAAGCGACGAGAACGTAAAGTTTCGTCAACAGCCGTTTTAGTGTGTATTTCGTTATTTTCAATGGGTTGTTCAGCGTCAACCATCATCCCAGCGGCTATGGTTCTATTCGTTAGGCGGTCGATCACAACAAAGGATCCAGTTGCACCATTCACTTGGTAGGGATCCATCTGTATTGCGCGATCCAGTTGCAGACTGACTTCGGCAATCTCATTAAGGCTCAGTGAATCTGCAGGTAAAGGCTCTTGGCTATTCACATCCACTTTGAAATGAATATCAGATATTCGGCCAGTTGATTTGGCCGCTGACGTTTTGATTAAAAGGTTGTTGCCGACCTTAAGCGGTGACTGATCCATCCAGATCAATTTAGCTCGAAAGGCGTTAATCGGTTCGACCTCATCATTCGATAGAACCAGAGTGTCACCTCGTGAGATGTCGATTTCATCGTTAAGCGTCAGAGTGACTGCCATAGGAGCAAAGGCTCGCTCAAGATTGCCATCCATCGTAACGATCGATTTAACCGTGGATTGCTTATTGCTTGGTAGTACTTTGACTCTCTGACCCACCTCAATCGAACCTGATGCGATAGTACCGGCATAGCCACGAAAATTAAGATTAGGACGGCTGACATATTGCACTGGGTAGCGGAAAGACTCAGACGTAGCTCGTCCAGTATCTACGACCTCAAGCAACTCCATCAATGTAGAGCCTTGATACCAATGAGTATTAACGGATGGGTCCACTACATTATCCCCCTGAAGTGCAGAGATAGGGCAGAAGTGGATATCTTTTAAGCCAAGTTTATCGGCCAAAGCGAGATACTCTACCTGAATTTCGTTAAATCGATTTTGATCGAACTCTACGAGATCCATCTTGTTGATCGCAACGACGATGTGCTTAATACCCAACAGAGATACGATGTAGCTGTGGCGGCGTGTTTGGGTCTGAACGCCGTAGCGCGCATCCACCAAAATAATCGCAAGATCTGCGGTGGATGCACCGGTTGCCATATTACGAGTGTACTGTTCATGCCCCGGTGTATCAGCAATGATGAACTTACGTTTTGCTGTTGAAAAGTAACGATAAGCCACATCAATGGTGATGCCCTGTTCTCGCTCGGCTTGAAGGCCATCCACCAAGAGGGCAAGATCGGGTTGATCGCCCGTAGTGCCAACCCGTTTGCTCTCTTTATTAATGGCTGCAAGTTGATCTTCATAGATCATTTTGGAGTCGTGAAGCAGACGTCCGATCAGTGTGGATTTGCCGTCATCGACGCTGCCACAGGTGATAAAGCGAAGCAGCTCTTTATTCTCATGCTGTTCAAGATAGGCATTAATATCGCTGGCAATAAGGGATGATTGGTGACTCATAATATGTATCCTAGAAATAACCTTCGATTTTTTTCTGTTCCATGGACCCAGCGCCGTCATGGTCTATGGCTCGGCCTTGTCTTTCAGAGGTGGTAGCCAGCAGCATCTCCTGAATAATTTCAGGCAGTGTGGTCGCTGTGGATTCAACAGCACCCGTTAACGGATAGCAGCCTAAAGTCCTAAAACGAACTGATTTTTGTTCGGGCACTTCACCGTCATTGAGTGGTAAGCGTTCGTCATCGACCATGATGGTCATGCCATCTCTTTGCACTACTGGTCGCGGCTTAGAAAAGTAAAGTGGTACTAAAGAAATGTTCTCTAAGTATATGTATTGCCAAATATCCAGTTCAGTCCAGTTAGATAATGGGAAAACTCGAATACTCTCACCCTTATTAATCTCAGTGTTGAAAATATTCCACAGTTCAGGCCTTTGGTTCTTAGGGTCCCAACGGTGATTTTGATCCCTAAAAGAGAAGACTCGCTCCTTAGCTCGTGAAGCCTCTTCATCACGACGAGCCCCGCCGAAAGCTGCATCAAACTGATATTTGTTTAGAGCTTGCTTAAGTCCTTGAGTCTTCATGATGTCAGTATGTTTTGCTGATCCATGCACAAATGGATTGATGTTCATATCAACCCCTTCTTGGTTGATATGAACCAACAGCTCCATACCTGCATCTTTCGCCATCTGATCTCTGAACTCGATCATCTCTCGAAATTTCCAAGTCGTATCCACGTGAAGCAGAGGAAAAGGAGGGTTGCCAGGGTAAAAGGCTTTGCGTGCTAAGTGCAGCATGACTGATGAATCTTTGCCGATCGAGTAGAGCATCACTGGGTTGTTAAACTCAGCCGCCACTTCACGAATGATGTGAATACTTTCAGCTTCAAGCTGCTTTAGATGGGTCAAACGATCCGACGTAATAAAATTCATAGCGCCTCCTTAATTTCGAAAACGCATTATGCATACCATTTTATATAACCCAAAAGAATATATAAAAATTAAGATAGTGTTTTTGGTTATATAAAATTACAAATCTATAAGCATTAGCTATATAACTATTTTGGATAATATTACGTCTAAATATTATTTTAAGTTATATAAAAAGGTATATATATTCCATTTCGTAATTTAAATTCACCTTTATATAACGGAGCGAGCGTATGGAATTTGGATACTCTTTTGCTGGCCTACTGGTTGGCTTCGTTATTGGTTTAACAGGTATAGGTGGAGGGGCGCTGATGACGCCTATCCTTATTGTCGGTTTTGGGGTTCCACTCATCGTCGCAGTGAGTACTGATCTTTTGTATGCAGCTTTTACCAAAGCGGGTGGCATCTTTAATTATGCAAAGCAGCAGTTGGTAGAGTGGCGTGTGGCGGGATTGTTATTATTGGGGAGTTTGCCAAGCTCATTTGTGACTCTACTTTACCTCAGTCAGGTTGAGTCAATTGCAACACTTGAAGCGACCATCAATTTAACACTAGGGGTTTCGCTGTTGCTGACCTCTATTGCGGTCTTCTTTCGCGAGCGTATTCGTCGTTTTTCAGATAAGCAATCCGATACACCTTTGGCACACTCTTTGATTAGATGCCGCCCCTATCTGACGGTTCTGTGTGGTCTCTTTCTGGGTGGGTTGGTGACCCTCTCATCCGTGGGTGCAGGCGCCCTTGGAACGGCCATGCTTATCTTACTCTACCCACGATTTTCTATGGGCACCATTGTTGGCACTGACTTGGTTCATGCTGTAGTGCTTACCGCTTTTTCTGGTTTTGGCCATATGCAGATGGGTACGGTGGACTTGGAGCTTTTGGCTTACCTATTAGTGGGTTCGCTACCGGGGGTTTGGTTAGGCAGTCGTTTGGGGGCAAACCTATCCCCCAAGTTGATGCAGCCGATCATTGGCAGTCTATTAATGGCCATAGGTATCCGCTTTGTTTTAGCGGTTTAAACGAATGTTAAGTGAGAGTGTAGGTTAGACAATGTATATCTATAACGACGTTGATCAAAAAATCGTTGATGAGCGAGTCGAACAGTATCGTGATCAAACTAAGCGGTATCTTAACGGACACTTGAGTGATGATGAGTTTCTGGCATTGCGTCTGATGAATGGCCTCTATATCCAGCGACAAGCGCCAATGCTTCGGGTGGCGATTCCCTATGGAACGATGACTTCAACTCAACTAAGAGCCCTGTCTACTATTTCTCGTAAATACGATAAAGGATATGGCCATTTTACGACGCGTACGAATATTCAATTTAATTGGCCAAAACTTGAAGAGGTGCCTGATATTTTGGCGGACCTCGCTAAGGTTCAGTTACATGCAATTCAGACTTCAGGTAACTGTATTCGTAATACCACGACCGATCATTTGGCGGGCGTCTCTGCTACCGAAGTGTCGGACCCTAGACCCTGGTGCGAGCTGATACGTCAGTGGTCTACTCTGCATCCAGAATTCGCCTATCTCCCACGTAAATTTAAGATTGCGATTGCCTCAGGGCCTGAGGATCGTGCGGCAACACAGGTGCATGATGTTGGTTTGCACCTAATTCAGAGTGCTGAAGGTGAGCTAGGCTTTGAAGTACTAGTGGGCGGTGGTTTGGGGCGTACACCGAAAATTGGCAAGGTCATTCGTGAGTTCCTACCTGCTAATGAGGTGATCTCCTACTTAGAGGCGATCCTCAGGGTCTATAACCTCAATGGGCGTCGTGATAATAAGTACAAAGCTCGCATAAAAATATTAGTGGATGCGTTGGGTGCTGATGCGTTTCGTGACCTTGTCGAAGAGGAGTGGCAGCACCTTAAAGGCAGCGAGTTACAGATCACTCAAGAGGAGATTGAGCGGGTCAGTGATTTCTTTTTGTCGCATGATTACAACGTTTATGCTGCTGCAGATACCACTCTGGATCTTTTTTTAGAGTCTAATGCGGAGTTTAAACATTGGTATCTTCGCAATACTCATGCTCATAAAGTACCGGGTTATCGTGCGGTGACTGTCTCACTAAAACCACAGTTGGGGGCTCCAGGTGATATCACTGCGTTGCAGATGGATTTAGTGGCCGAGCTGGCGGATCGCTTCTCTTTTGGGCAAATCAGATCAACGCATCACCAAAATCTGCTGCTATCTGATGTTGAGCAGAGTGACTTGTACTCCGTATGGCTAGCGCTCGCTGATGCGAATTTAGCTCGTGCCAATATTGGCACACTCACCGATATGATTGTCTGCCCAGGGTTTGATTTCTGTTCGCTTGCAAACGCTAAAACCTTAAACATCGCTCAGAAGATCAATGATGCCTTTGATGATGTTGATTATCTGCATGATCTTGGCGATATCCGCCTCAACATGTCGGGGTGTATTAATGCTTGCGCCCATCACCATGTCGGTCACATCGGAATCTTAGGGGTCGATAAGAAGGGTGAGGATTGGTATCAAATCACTTTGGGTGGATCAAGTGAAGCGGATGCATCACTCGGTAAAGTGCTGGGTCGTGCGGTGGCCGCTGATGAGGTGGCTGATACATTGAAACGACTTTTGGAAACCTATGTGGAGCTGCGAAAGGGTGATGAGTTGTTTATCGATTGTGTGCGCCGTTTAGGTGTTGAGCCATTTAAGGAGAGAGTCTATGCCGTTGCTTAAGCTTAAGAAACTAGTGAGTGATGATCCTTGGGTTTTACAGGAAGTGTTTTCAGGTAAAACAGACTTATCCGTTGTCGTGCCATTAGCTCAGTTACTTGAACAAGAGTTAGTTGCTCAACCTAAGGAGCGATTGGGGGTTAGGCTAAGTAGTGATGAGTCCTTAGATGATCTTAAGCCACTTTTGAAACAGGTATCACTTGTAGAGATCTATTTTGAAGCACTTCGTGATGGCAGAGGCTTCAGTTTTGCTCGCGTACTGCGTCGTGAGGGTTTCGAGGGGGAGATTCGTGCTAGCGGTGAAGTAAGCCGTGATCGGTTGGATTATCTCTACCGATGCGGCTTTGACTCGGTGCTACTGCAGGCTCCTATCAATGAAGAGCAAATAACAACAGCCTATCAAGAAATCTCCGTGCACTATCAGGCTGATGCACGAAATGAACAACCCATCTATAGGCAAGCAATATGAGTTTAGATATCAACAAGGCTAATCAACAACTTTCTGGAGCAACGCCACAGGCAATTGTCGAGTGGGCCTTGCAGCAGGGTGATAACCCTATTATTACCACCAATTTTCGTCCCTATGAGTCAGTTATCCTGCATCTAGTGACCTCGGTTAAACCGGATATCAAAGTGCTTTGGGTTGACTCGGGCTATAACACGTCAGCAACCTACCGCTTTGCAGAGAAGCTCATTAAAGACCTTAATCTGAATGTGATTACCTATGTGCCCGCACAAACAGCTGCGCATCGTAACGTAGTCATGGGAGGGATCCCCGATGTCGATAGCCCGCTGCATGAAACCTTTACACAGCAGGTCAAAATCGAGCCATTTCAGCGTGCTTTAGCGGATCTAAAACCGGATGTATGGTTTAACGCGATACGCAAAGATCAAACGGAGTTTAGGCAGTCCCTAGACGTCTTTAGTCAATCTAAAGATGGCGTCCTAAAGGTAGCTCCACTGTTTGAGTGGTCGGAAGCTGAGCTTGAGGCCTATTTGGCTGAGCATGACTTGCCCAATGAGCACGACTATTTCGATCCAACCAAAGCGCTGGAGACCCGTGAGTGCGGGCTTCATACGCAGCTTTAGAGTCTCAGTGTTATGGAATACTTACCGCTCTTTTTTGATCTTAAGAACCGCTCCATATTACTAGTTGGTGGCGGAGATGTTGCCTTACGCAAAGCAAGACTATTAACCCGTGCTGGCGCCCTGATACATCTCATTGCGTTAGACGTCTGTGAAGAGGTACGAATACTGGTTGAAAAGAACGGTGGTCAGATTGAGCTAGGTAAGTATCGTAAATCCCTATTGCAAGGCAGGGTTTTGGTTGTCGCAGCGACCGACAATCAGTCGCTCAATGAGTCGATCTCTTTTGACGCGCGTTCTGTCAATGTTCCGGTCAACGTTGTGGACAGCCCTGCGCTCTGTACCTTTATCTTTCCAGCAATTGTTGATCGATCCCCGATTGTTGTGGGCATCTCTTCGGCGGGTAAAGCTCCGGTCTTAGCGAGAAATCTTCGAGCTCGATTGGAGACACTGATTCCTAGAGGGTATGCCGATTTGGGTGGATTAGTAGGACGATTTAGACAGCAGGTCAAACATAAATTTGCCACGGTTGATGGTCGTCGTATGTTTTGGGAGAAGATCCTCTCCGGCCCCGTCGCAGAAAAGGTATTTGCCGAACAGCA
>CATEEE010000097.1 GCA_949499045.1 Marinobacterium sp. xm-d-530
CGCCATGATATGGATAGCTTGGCCAAGTTCTATTTAGACGAGAGTACCATCAGTTTTGAAACGTTAGCGGGCAAAGGTAAGAAGCAGCTCACCTTTAATCAGATCGAGATTGAACAGGCGGCCCCTTATGCCGCTGAAGATGCCGATATTACTTGGCGTCTTCACGAGACCTTGCAGCAGGCTCTTAATGACGTGCCTTCGGTGAAACCGATTCTGGACGAGATCGAAATCCCACTGATTCCGGTTCTCTCTCGGATTGAACGTAATGGTGCACTGATTAAATCGGTGATGCTGGCGCAGCAGAGTGCCGAAATTGAGCAGCGCCTTAAAGTGTTAGAGAGCGACGCCTTTGAAGCAGCGGGAGAGTCATTCAACCTGTCGTCTCCAAAGCAGCTGCAAACCATTCTGTTCGAAAAACAGGGGCTTCCCGTCATCAAGAAGACTCCGAAAGGCGCACCGTCGACCGCTGAAGAGGTGCTACAAGAGCTGGCGCTTGAGTATCCGCTGCCTAAACTCATTATCGAACACCGTGGATTAACCAAACTGAAATCGACCTATACGGATAAGCTGCCGACGATGGTTGATCCCAATACAGGTCGTCTGCATACCTCTTATCATCAGGCAGTGACCGCAACTGGACGTCTCTCTTCGACGGATCCTAACCTGCAGAATATTCCTGTTAGAACGGCTGAAGGTCGACGTATCCGACATGCCTTTGTCGCGCCAGAGGGCTACCGCATGGTGGCGGCCGATTACTCGCAGATTGAACTGCGCATCATGGCGCATCTCTCAGGTGATGCTGGGTTGGTCAACGCCTTTGCCAATGGCGATGACATTCACAAAGCGACCGCTGCCGAAGTCTTTAAGGTCTCGCCTGAAGAGGTCAGCACTGATCAGCGTCGCAGCGCGAAAGCGATCAACTTCGGCTTGATCTACGGTATGTCTGCATTTGGTTTGGCTAAGCAGTTGGGTACCTCCCGCAAAGAGGCTCAAACCTACATCGAACACTATTTCGAAACCTATCCTGGTGTTCAAAACTACATGGAGAGCACGCGCGCGATGGCGCGTGAGCAAGGGTACGTTGAGACGATCTTTGGTCGCCGCCTCTACTTGCCAGAGATTAACGCCCGGAACCCAATGCTACGCCAAGGTGCTGAACGTACAGCGATCAATGCTCCGATGCAGGGCACGGCGGCCGATATCATTAAACGCGCCATGCTGGCGGTGGACGGTTGGTTAACAGAGAGTGGCTTTGATGCTCGAATGATCATGCAAGTGCACGATGAATTGGTGTTTGAGGTGGCAGAGGGTCAGGTCGATGCCTTTAATGCAGAGATTAAACGTCTGATGGAATCAGCGGCGGAGTTGAGTGTGCCGCTGTTGGTGGAAGTGGGTGTTGGTGATAACTGGGAGCAAGCGCACTAAGCTTGCCCCCGTCAGCAGGCTTTACTCTGCGTCGAACTGTTCTGGCAGTAACCAGCTGTCCAAACGATTACGCAGCTGGTCTACGCCATCCTTCTTCAGCGCGGAGAAAACCTGCACACTGACTTTATCGGCCAGGCGCTCTCGGGTCTCTTTCTTGATTTTAAGCAGCGTTGCTTGAGCTGGGCCACGTTTTATCTTGTCCGCTTTAGTTAACAATATATGCAGTGGAACACCGGTCGATTCACACCATTTAATCATCATCTCGTCGAACTCTTTCATCGGATGGCGAATATCCATCACTAGCACCACACCACGCAGACATTGGCGACGCTGAAGGTAATCATCAAGATGCTTTTGCCAGTGCTCTTTCATTGCGATAGGCACTTTTGCATAGCCATAGCCCGGTAGGTCGACGATGCGCAAACCTTCTATATTCAGATCGAAAAAGTTGATCAGCTGGGTACGACCCGGAGTCTTAGAGGTCCGGGCTAAGCTGTTCTGATTGGTCAGCGAGTTAATGGCACTCGACTTGCCCGCATTGGATCGTCCAGCAAAGGCAACTTCTGCACCGACATCCTCTGGACATTGACTGAGTTTTGCCGCGCTTATAAGAAAACGTGCTGTGTTGTAATGAATTTGTTCTAACTCTTCAGTCATATCTGGCCTTTAGTACTATATAAGTACGGGGTTTATCGGTTTTCGTTATAGATGATTAGGTTTATAATGCACCGCAATTTTAGCGCTGTCGTCAACTCGTAACCACCAAAAGTGAAAAAAACGAGCGCGTTGAACGGATTCGACGAAGCCAGCACCACTGGTTTCAAACTTTTCAAAGATGAAATGTGGGTAAAGAGCCATGAAAAAAGTATTACTCGGAATGTTGATCAGCGTTGGTCTGGTAAGCGGATCGAACGCGGCAGATGTCGCTCAACTAACGGCTGTATGTGCTGGCTGTCACGGTGCAGATGGTAACAGCATGGTTGGTAACTTTCCAAAGATTGCAGGCCAGGGTCAGCCATATTTGCTAAAACAGCTAAAAGAGATCAAGTCAGGTGCACGTGCGATTCCTGAAATGACGGGTCTTCTTGATGCGATGAGCGATGATGAACTTGCTGCGATTGCGGCTCACTACGCCGGTAAAACAATGGTTGGCGGTCAGGCAGATCCAGCACTGGTTGAGCTAGGTCAGAAGATCTACCGCGCAGGTAATCCAGAGAGTGGCGTCGCTGCTTGTACTGCATGTCACGGTCCAGCGGGCAAAGGCATCACCACTGCAGGCTACCCGGCACTTGCTGGCCAGCACGCTCAATATACTGTGAGCACACTGAAGAAATTCTACTCAGGTGAGCGTAACAACGATCCAAACGCGATGATGCGTACGATCGCTGCGAAGATGAAAGAGAACGAGATGGAAGCGGTAGCCGCTTACATTCAGGGTCTTTACGAGTAATCGTAGATCTTTATTAAGAGGCAGCTTAGGCTGCCTTTTTTGATTTCAGCTTCAATTCAGCCATGACCATTACTTTAGTTATTAAAGATTATTTCCAAGGAACAA
>CATEEE010000098.1 GCA_949499045.1 Marinobacterium sp. xm-d-530
CGATCCGATGGGCAACCAACGTTGAGGTTAACCTCATCATATCCCCACTCCTCAGCAAACTTAGAGCACTTAGCCAACTCCGCTGGGTTACTCCCTCCCAGTTGCAGTGCCAACGGATGTTCTTCCGCGTTGTAGTCCAACCAGCGTGCAGGATCGTTATGAATCAGCGCACCGGTCGTCACCATCTCGGTGTAAAGCAGCGTATGACGAGACATTAATCGATGGAAGAAACGACAGTCTCGTGTCGTCCAATCCATCATGGGAGCGACTGAGAATCTGCGGGAGAAGCTGTTATTACTCAAAATAATTTCGCTGTTTCCGTTGGAGCCTTATCGAAGATGAGGCGATCGGTTTCTATTAAATCGCGGCCTTTTCAAGACCGCTCCAACAATAATGTTTAACTCAAATCACCAAAGCGCTCAGCAATCGCATTAAGCGTCGGCAAATCACCACCATTTCGCTCACACGTCACTGCTGCGGCATGTGCTGCAAATTTTATCAGTTTTGCCGCATCAAGGTTATCCAGATTATCTGGGCCGCCTTGCTGGAATATCTCGTGAATCAAACCCGCTTGGAAGGTATCACCAGCCCCTACAGTATCTTGTACGGTAATTTTCGGAGCAGGTGAATGGAAGTATTCGCCCTGAGCGCCAAAGGCGTGCGCGCCTTCACCGCCTTGGGTGACAAACACCCAGCGCGGGCCAAGCGCTAAACAGGCTTTAGCATAATCTTCGACAGAGGTGTCAGGCGATAGGAACTCGATATCCTCATCGGACATCTTCATTACGTGAGCGATTTTGCCTAATCGATTAACCTTAGCCTGCCATACTGCAGGGTCTGGCTGGATGCTAGGACGTACGTTTGGATCATAGGCAATTAATGCGCCTGCTTGACGTGCTTCACCTGCAAACCACTCCAGTGTGCTGGCCCCCGGTTCAACAACGGTGCTGTAGGAGCCTAGAGAGATTGCTTTGAATAGAGCCGGATCTGGGCACTGATCTTTTGTTAGCGAAACATCAGCACAGCCATCAATATAGAACGAGTAGGCGGGGTGCCCATTTTCATTCAATGCAATCATCGCCAATGAGGTATTAAGGTTGCTGTTAGCTAGGAATTTTGTTTCTACGCTGTTTGCCGCAAGGTGACCCGCTAACTTTTGACCCAAAGGGTCATTGGAGTTAGCCGTTAAATAACCGGTAGGATTGCCCATGCGTGCTAGGCCGATAGCTACATTAAGGGGAGATCCACCCACGGTAGCATTCAATGTAACCTGGCCAGTAGAGGCTGAATCGCCAGGGAAAACGTCATACAGGGCATCGCCGCAACACAAAAACATTAAAACTCCTTAAGTAGAGCGTTGTAACGCTCTATAATGTCAAACTTTAGTTTTATAAGTGGATTTTAACCTCATGGAATGGTTGCTTGATAGTGCTGATGAAAAAGATTGGAAGAGAGTATCAACGACAGGGCTCTTCTCAGCGGTGACCACCAACCCACTTCTGATTCAGCGAGCGGGTCTGCACTGCGCCATCGATACCTACAAAACACTTCATGATCAGGCAATGGATCTTGGTTTTGATCACCTTCAGCTTCAAGTGTTTGGTGATGACTGGGAAACGATGGCAGAGCAAATTCTCTCTATCAGCGACAACACTATCGTTAAAATCCCAGCCAATGAGAAAGGC
>CATEEE010000099.1 GCA_949499045.1 Marinobacterium sp. xm-d-530
GTCTCTTTAAACGAAGTGTCTGGCAAAGAGGCTATGGCGTTTTTGGCTTTATCGATCTCTTCGGCCGCTTTTTGGCGAGAATAGTTGATCGATCCATTACGTTGCACGATCTCTAACACTGGGGAAAGATCATCCAGTCCGCCTTTGCGAATGGCATGGCGAATCAAATCCCTATCTTCATCGCTGCCTACGCGCATGGCATGAATCAGTGGCAAGGTGGCTTTACCTTCGGCTAGGTCATCTCCAACATTCTTACCCATGGTGTCGCTATCGGATAGGTAGTCCAGTAGATCGTCTATGATTTGGAAGGCAATGCCGAGGTGACGACCATACAATCGAAGTGCCTCACGATTCTCTTCAGAGCTCTCTGCTAGGATCGCACCCACCTCAGTTGCTGCTTCAAACAGCATGGCCGTTTTGCCAAGAATTACTTGAAGATAGGACTCTTCACTGGTGTCCGGGTTGCGCTGGTTTAATAGCTGCAGAACTTCGCCTTCGGCAATAATCGTAGTGGCGTGTGAAATCACTTGCATGATCTCCATGCGTCCAATTTCGACCATGATCTGGAAAGAGCGAGAGTAGAGGAAGTCGCCCACTAAAACGCTGGGAGCGTTACCCCATTGTGCATTAGCCGTTGCGTTACCTCGACGTAAATCAGAGTTGTCGACCACGTCGTCGTGCAGGAGTGTTGCGGTATGAATAAATTCAATGACCGCCGCCAGTGGGATGTGTTCTTCGCCCTTATAGCCAGCTGCATTAGCTGAGAGTAGAACCAGTAGTGGACGTAAGCGCTTACCACCACCTTCAACGATGTGATGTGCAATCTTCTCTACTAGAGGGACATTGGAGCCAAGATTGTTAAGGATGTAATCCGTAACAGCGTCAAATTGAGGCTCGATCAGCGGGTTGAGTTGGTGTGGTTGCATTTTGGCTACTACTTATAAACGACAGACGGATGCTAGGGGGTGAGAGCGGGGGTGTCAATATGACTCTGGTTGATGGGCGTTTTAATGCTTAAATTAGTGTAAATAAGGGTTGAGTTTGCATAGGGTGTTCTGTATTATTCTGCGCCCTAGCTTGTCCAAATATCGCTCCCTGTGCGAGGGTGTCATAAGACATCAGCCCTTCAGAGCAGGTTTCGTATTAGTAGCCGGGTAAGCAAAATATTGGAGAACAAAGATGTTTGCAGTAATCGTAAGCGGTGGTAAACAGTACCGCGTACAAGAGGGTCAGACCCTTAAAGTAGAGAAGCTAGCTGTTGAAGCTGGTTCAAGCGTTGATTTCGATCGCGTACTACTTGTCAGCAATGGTGACGACGTTAAAGTTGGCGCGCCAGTTGTTGAAGGTGCTAAAGTTTCAGCTGAAGTGGTATCACACGGTCGCGGTGACAAGGTGAAAATCATCAAGTTCCGTCGTCGTAAGCACCACATGAAGCGTCAGGGCCACCGTCAGTGGTTCACTGAAGTTAAAATCACTGGCATTAACGGCTGATCAACGAATCTAGGAGATTAGAGAATGGCTCATAAGAAGGCAGCCGGCTCAACGCGTAACGGACGCGACTCGGAGTCGAAACGCTTAGGCGTTAAACGTTTTGGTGGTCAGGTAGTACTTGCGGGTAACATCCTGGTTCGTCAGCGCGGTACTAAATTCCACGCTGGTACAAACGTAGGCATCGGCAAAGACCACACTCTATTTGCGAAAGCAAACGGTGTTGTTAAGTTCGAAGTTAAAGGCCCTTACAACCGTAAATTCGTTAGCATCGAAACTGCCTAAGTTTCGTTGTTACGTAAAAAACCCGCTTAGGCGGGTTTTTTTGTTTTCGTTCCATTTGAAATAAAGATACAAGGTTGATTCTTACCAGAGTAAAATCAGCCCGTTGAGGGAAAATAGGATCATGTCGTTACTTTTGACAGACGATATGGCCCTATTTTTCCTCCATTTAGGAGAAAGAGATGAAGTTTGTTGATGAAGCACTGATTACCGTACAAGCCGGTAAAGGTGGAAACGGCTGTATGAGTTTCCGTCGAGAGAAATACATTCCTAAAGGTGGCCCAGATGGTGGCGACGGCGGTGATGGCGGTTCTATTTTTGTCGAAGCCGATTCAGGCCTCAACACACTGATCGATTACCGATTTACGCGTCACTATAAGGCACAAAATGGTGAGGGCGGCCAGGGTCGTCAGTGTACTGGATCCAAAGGTGAAGACCTGGTGCTTAAAGTGCCTGTGGGTACCACCATTGTGGATGTGGATACCGATGAAATATTGGCTGATCTTACGGCTATCGGGCAGGTCGAAAAAATCGCTCAAGGCGGTTGGCATGGTCTGGGGAATACACGTTTTAAAAGCAGTGTGAACCGTGCGCCTCGTCAAACGACTAAGGGGTCTGAAGGTGAGTTGCGTAATGTTCGTCTTGAGTTGCGCGTTCTTGCTGATGTCGGTCTATTAGGTTTGCCAAATGCCGGTAAGTCGACGCTGATTCGTTCGATCTCCGCTGCTAAACCCAAGGTGGCTAACTACCCATTCACTACCTTGGTACCTAACCTGGGTGTTGTTCGCACGGAGGCGCATCGTAGCTTTGTTGTGGCGGATATTCCTGGAATTATTGAGGGTGCTGCTGAAGGAGCTGGCCTGGGTATTCGCTTCCTGAAGCACTTGGCGCGCAACCGTGTGCTGTTACACCTAGTTGATATGGCGCCTTGGGACGAAGTAACGCCTGCTGAAGCGGCGGTCACTGCGGTTAATGAGCTGAATAAGTTCTCGCCTACTTTGGCGGATCAGCCCCGTTGGTTGTTGTTGAATAAGATCGACATGGTGCCAGAAGAGGAGCTCGAAGAGCGTTGTCAGTCTGTGATCGATGCGTTGGAGTGGGATGGGCCTGTATTCCGTATCTCTGCGATTAACAAGCAGGGTACTGATTTGCTGGTGCATCAGCTTCAAGACTACCTTGATGATAAGAAAGAAGCGCTTGCTGAAAACCCTGAATTGGTCGATGCGGAGCGTGAGCTGCGCATGCAGATCGACCGTGAAGCTCGTGATAATCTTGAGCGAATGCGTGCCGAAATGCGTGCGCGTCGTGAAGCGGGCGAAGCCGATGATTGGGATGACTTCGATGATGACGATTACGATGTTGAAGTGGAGTACGTAAAGTAACATGTCTGCATCACGTCAACGGTTAACAGAAAAGGGTCGTTGGGTTGTCAAAATCGGCAGCGCACTGCTGACGGATGACGGTAAAGGGCTAGATCAGCAGGCGATTGTTGGTTGGGTTGAGCAGATAGCCAAATTGGTTCAGCAGGGTGTTGAGGTTGTTTTAGTCTCTTCAGGCGCTGTTGCAGAAGGAATGAATCGCCTGGGTTGGACAGAACGCCCAAGCGAAATGTATAAGCTGCAAGCGGCCGCAGCGATAGGTCAGATGGGCTTGGTGCAAGCTTATGAATCGAGCTTTCAGCAACACAACTTGCATACCGCTCAGGTTTTGCTGACTCATGATGATCTGTCTAACCGGAAACGTTACCTAAACGCACGATCGACGCTGCGCTCTCTGATCGACCTTGGTGTTGTCGCCATCGTGAATGAGAATGATACGGTTGTGACCAGTGAAATTCAGTTTGGCGACAATGACACGCTGGGTGCGTTGGTAGCAAATGCCATTGAAGCGGATGCGCTGATTCTGTTGACGGATCAAAAAGGGCTGTTTACCGCTGATCCCCGCTCAAATCCGACCGCTGTGTTAATCGCCGAAGGCCGTGCTGAAGATGATCATTTCCTTCAAATCGCTGGCGGCGGCGGTAAGTTGGGTCGTGGTGGTATGGCAACAAAAGTGCGTGCTGCTCGACTAGCGGCACGTTCAGGTGCAGTTACTGTGATCGCAAGTGGTCGTGAAGAGAGTGCGCTGTTAAGAATTTTTTCCGGTGAAGAGGTCGGTACGCTGTTGGTGCCTGATCATGGCCGTCAGGCTGCTCGTAAACACTGGATCGCAGGGCATCTCCAAGCGCGTGGTCGTTTGGTTTTAGATGCTGGCGCAGTTAAAGCACTGAAAACGGGTGGTAAATCTCTGCTGCCTGCGGGTGTTGTCAAAGTAGAAGGTGATTTCTCACGTGGCGAAATGGTCGAGCTAGTCGATACTAA
>CATEEE010000100.1 GCA_949499045.1 Marinobacterium sp. xm-d-530
CAGCAATCCATGAACCTGCTTATGGTCCATCGATGGAAGTTTGATGCGACGCACATCACCATCGACACGAATCAAAGGGGGCATACCCGCCGTAATGTGCAGATCGGATGCTCCTTGCTGTACAGCAAAGGCTAAAAGTTCGGTAATATCCATAATTAAGTTCACCCTAGCGGAAACGACCGCATCAACTTCATGAGAAGTGACACATATGACTAGCATAGCAGAGAGCCTGAAAAAGGTGAGATCCGAGATAGAAAAAGCCTGCGCTGAGTCAAACCGCTCTGAAAACGAGGTCTGTTTATTAGCCGTCAGCAAGACCCGCAGCGTTGAAGAGATCAGCGAACTGGCTCATTTGGGGCAACGTGCTTTTGGCGAGAATTATCTGCAAGAGGCACTGGATAAGATATCCGCTCTCGAGCAACTGAATCTTGAATGGCACTTTATTGGCCCCATTCAATCCAATAAGACAAAGCCTATCGCTGAGCAGTTTTCTTGGGTGCACAGCGTGGACCGATTCAAAATAGCACAACGATTGTCAGCACAACGTCCCCACTTCGCAGAGGACTTAAACATCTGTCTGCAGGTCAATATTAGCTGCGAAGAGAGCAAGTCTGGCTGCCTGCCCAATGAAGCGCTCGAACTCGCCAAACAGATTGCCGAACTACCCAAAATAACTCTGCGTGGTTTGATGGCCATACCGGAAGCGACTGACGATGTTGAATTACAAAAAGAGCGTTTTCGTCAGGTGAGAACTCTGTTTGAAGAGATCAAACTGGAGACCCCTACTCTAGATACCTTATCGATGGGCATGTCGGGTGACCTAGATGCTGCCATTGGAGAAGGGGCAACCATCGTCCGTATTGGTACGGCTCTGTTCGGCCCACGCAATTAAAACCACTAAATCAGGAGAAAAGTGTGGCACAACCATCGATCGCATTTATCGGTACAGGCAACATGGCCGGAGCAATCCTTGAGGGCTTAATGGCAACAGGATACCCCGTCGACAAGCTATGGGCCACACGTCGTCAGATTGATAAGCTAGCAAGTTATGCTGAGCGCGGCGTTAATACCACGACCGAAAACCATCTCGCGATAGAAGCTGCGGATATAGTAGTGATCTCAGTTAAACCGCAGATGATGCGCGACACTCTCACTGAATTGGCACCTACACTTCAGAAGCGCAAGCCACTGCTTATCTCAGTTGCAGCAAGCATTAGTTGCGACTCTTTGGAACGCTGGGCCGGCGGTGAACTGGCCGTGATTCGATCTATGCCGAATACACCTTCCCTACTCAAATTAGGCGCCAGCGGTCTGTTTGCGAACCCGCGTGTGACCGATGAGCAAAAAGCTCAGGCCACATCGATTTCAGAAGCGGTCGGCATTGCCACCTGGTGTGACACTGAAGAGGGTATCGATCAGGTGACTGCGGTATCCGGTTCTGGCCCAGCCTACTTCTTCTTAATGATGGAGAAGATGATTGAAGCGGCACAAGCACTCGGCATGAGCCCCAAAGCGGCTCGCCAACTCACCATTCAAACAGCCAAAGGGGCCGCAGAGATGGCCGCTCAAACAGGGATTGAGCCGGCTCAATTGCGAAAAAACGTCACCTCTCCAGGTGGTACCACAGAGCAGGCTATTAATAGCTTTGAACACGATCAATTGGGCGACGTTGTATTACGAGCAATGAGCGCCTGTAAGAACCGTGCAGCCGAGATGAGTGAACAACTCGGTAAAGACTAATGGCTATAAAACAGCTACTCTTAAAACCTTGTCATCATTAAACGAACTATAGGATTGAACATGGCTGGCGATACACTGACATTAATCATTCGAACGATTGGTGAGGTTTTTGCATTTATTCTGCTTCTGCGTTTTTTGCTTCAGGCTAGTGGTGCTGACTACTACAACCCGATCTCTCAATCAGTGGTGCGTTTTACCCAGGTTCCATTGGCTCCACTACAGAAACTGGTTCCTAAGATCGGTCGTTTGGATATTTCCCCGTTGGTATTAGCCTTCTTGGTTAAGGTTGCTGTCGTTGTCGCGATTATCTTCTTTACTCAAGGCAACATCCCCAACATGTTGGGCGCTGCGCTGTTCGGCCTATTCGGGGTGCTTGATGGCATACTCACCATCTATTTTTGGGCCGTTATTGGATCCGTGATTCTCTCTTGGGTAGCCCCAAACAGCTACCATCCAGGTCCACAGCTCATCATGCAGATTACAGAGCCGGTGTTCTCTCTGGCGCGCAAGGTCATTCCATCGATCGGCGGGCTAGATCTATCACCCATTTTGATCTTTTTAGTGATTCAAATTCTACAGTCCCAAATCACTCGACTGGTCATGTAACTGAACCCGTGGTTTGCTAGAATTAAACACAGTTTCACGCACAGCATTGCACAGGAGATAGCCTAATGCCGGCTAGCTTGCCCACGGATTCCGTCGGTATCGTTACACCCGAATTGATTCACTTTGCCGAGCCTCTTTCATTGGCTTCCGGTCGAGTGCTGCCTGAATACGATCTTATGGTAGAGACCTACGGGCAGTTAAATGCGGACTGCTCAAACGCGGTTTTGATTTGCCATGCTTTATCGGGTCACCACCATGCGGCTGGATATCATTCAGAGAGCGATAAATACCCGGGTTGGTGGGACAGTGCGATTGGACCCGACAAACCGATCGATACGAATCGTTTTTTTGTCGTATCGCTAAATAACCTTGGGGGTTGTCACGGCTCGACAGGGCCGACATCCATAGACCCTAATACAGGTAAGCAGTACGGACCAGACTTCCCCTTTGTAACCGTTCGAGATTGGGTGAACAGCCAGGTTCGACTTGCGGACTACTTCGGTATACAGCGCTGGGCAGCGATTGTGGGTGGCAGCCTTGGCGGTATGCAAGCGATGCAGTGGTCAATCGACTTTCCTGATAGGCTCGGTCACGCATTAATCATCGCCTCTTCGCCAAAGTTAACGGCACAAAATATCGCGTTCAATGAGGTCGCTAGGCAAGCCATCTCGAAAGATCCTCAGTTTCATGAGGGGCGCTATTACGATCACGAAACCCTTCCAAAAACAGGCCTCTCGTTGGCTCGTATGATTGGCCATATCACCTATCTATCGGATGATGGAATGGCTGAGAAGTTTGGTCGTGAAATGCGTACGGGCGAGCTAAGTTTTGATTTAAATACCCAGTTCCAAGTTGAAAGCTATCTTCAATACCAAGGGGAGAAGTTTTCGACGGCGTTCGACGCTAATACTTACCTGTTAATGACAAAAGCGCTCGATTATTTCGATCCGGCATCGGAATATGGCGATGATCTTTCAAAAGCATTAAGCCATGCCAACTGTAAATTCCTAGTGGTCTCGTTTACCACAGACTGGCGATTCTCACCTGAAAGATCACGTGAAATCACCGATGCTCTGGTCGCAGCCAATAAAGATGTTAGCTATGCCGAAATCGACTCTGATCATGGTCACGATGCGTTCTTAATCGACAGTCCTCGATACATGGCTGTATTTAGAGCCTACATGAGCCGTGTGGCGAATGAACTCAATTTAGGAGTCACCGATGAGAGCTGATTTAGAGATCATTGCTGAGTGGATTCAACCTAAGGCGCGCGTCCTAGACATGGGGTGTGGTGAAGGGGAATTGCTCGACTTTCTGTCTAAACAGAAGCAAGTTGACGGCTTAGGTTTAGAGATCGATCACGATAACATCACCAGCTGTATCGCTCGCGGTGTCAACGTTATCGAAAAAAACTTGGATGAGGGTCTCGCCAGCATAGACGACGCCAGTTTTGACAGTGTGGTTATGACTCAAGCTCTACAGGTAATGCACCGTCCTGACTTGATCGTAGAGGAGATGCTGCGTATCGGTAACGAAGGGATTGTCACCTTCCCTAACTTTGCTCACTGGCGAGCCCGATTCTATTTAGCATTTCGTGGCAAAATGCCGGTCTCAAAGTTTCTTTCCTACAGCTGGTATGACACGCCCAACATTCACTTCTGTACTTTTAAAGATTTTGAAGCCCTCTGCATCGAGAGGAACATCCGAATCATTGAACGCACCGTAGTCGATAATGAGCACCGCCAACGTTGGTGGCATAAGCTATGGCCCAATATGATGGGTGAAATTGCGATCTACCGAATCACACGATAGAGGTTGAGATTAATGATGCGTACGTTACTGGTTCTATTATTTACTTCTCTCTTTACTCTGACCGTTCATGCGGAACAGAAACTGATTGAACGGGGTTATGAAGTCCACTTTAACGCCTTTAACTCGAGCTTTATTACGCCTGAAGTGGCTGCAGCTAATGGCATCGTTCGCAGTAAAGTAAGAGCGCTAGTCAATGTAGCCGTCTTTAAACTGGAACAGAATGGTGACAAAACAGCGGTTCGTGCCAACATCAAGGGTGAAGCGAGTAATTTACTGCAACAGATTCAAACCATTGAGTTTAAACCGATCATTGAGGGCGATGCGATCTACTACATTGGGGGATTTCGCTTCAGTGAAGAGGAGCGCATGACGATTGAACTTGAGGTCACACCAGATCCTAACCAAGCTCCCATCCAGGTTAGTTTTAATCAAACCTTCTACACGGAGTAGGCATGAGCCAGCGGATTGTTTTAGCCAGTGGTAATCAGGGAAAGCTCAAAGAATTTTCACAAATACTTGCTCCGTTAAACTTAGAGATCGTATCGCAGGGAACTCTAGGGGTTGTTGATGCTGAAGAGACCGGTTTAAGCTTTGTCGAGAATGCGATCATCAAAGCTCGAAACGCCTGTGCTGCGACCGGCTTACCGGCCATTGCTGATGACTCAGGTTTAGAGGTCGATGCGCTTTCAGGTGCACCCGGTATCTACTCTGCACGTTTTGCGGGACCAAGAGCCTCTGATCAGCAAAATATTGAGAAACTTCTGTCAGAACTCGGCGAGCTTGAGCCTAATCAGCGTACGGCTCGATTTCGTTGTGTGCTGGTCTGCATGCGCCACCAAAGGGACCCCACTCCACTGATCGCTATTGGTACTTGGGAAGGTAAAATTCTAACGACTCCCGAAGGGGAAAACGGCTTCGGTTATGATCCCCTGTTCTGGTCTCCAGAGTATGACTGTGCGGCCGCGCAACTGACCCCAGAACAGAAAAAAGCGGTAAGCCATCGCGGTAAGGCCGTTGCACAATTAACCGAACAGCTCAGAATCTTTCTATCCTAAATGGGTATCAAACTACCTCCGCTATCACTCTATGTGCACGTCCCTTGGTGTATTCGAAAGTGTCCATATTGTGACTTCAATTCGCACCAAGTCAGAGACGAAATACCAGAGTCACTCTACTTAGATCGCCTAATTTCTGAGCTAGAAAGTGAGCAGCACCTGACCTCCGGTCGACCCATTCATTCGATCTTCATTGGTGGTGGCACTCCTAGTCTTCTCAATCCGGAAAGTTACGTCCGATTAATTGAGGCAGTTAAGAGAAACTACACTCTCGAACCAGGCGCTGAAATCACGATGGAAGCGAACCCTGGAACCTTTGAGCAAGAGAAGTTTGAGGGGTTTGCTAACGCAGGGATTAATCGCATATCGATCGGCGTGCAAAGCTTTGATGATGAACGGCTAAAAGCCTTGGGCAGAATCCATACAGGTGGCGAAGCAGTTAAAGCAATTGAATCAGCGAAAAAGCTATTTCAACGAACCAATATTGATTTGATGCATGGACTACCCGGTCAAACCCCAGAAGCCGCACTAAATGATCTTAAGCAAGCTATACAATTCGCGCCTGATCAAATCTCTTGGTATCAACTGACTATAGAACCCAACACCGAGTTTGCAGCCAAACCGCCCTCCCTACCCATCGAAGAGTCTTTGTGGGCTATTCAGGAACAGGGCAGTGAACTATTACAAAGTCATGGGTATGAGCAGTATGAAATTTCGGCTTTCGCACGCCCCGGTGGTGAATCAAAGCACAATCTCAACTACTGGAAATTCGGTGATTACCTAGGGATCGGAGCGGGTGCGCACGCTAAAATCTCTCGTTGGGAGAAGGACAAGCTAGTAATTGAACGCATTCATAAGCAGCGCCAACCCAAGGCCTACATGAATGCCATCGATCCTGTTGCGGGTAGAGAGATCATAGAAGCTGGGGC
Organism: Marinobacterium sp. xm-d-530; assembly: GCA_949499045.1. Lineage (GTDB taxonomy): Bacteria > Pseudomonadota > Gammaproteobacteria > Pseudomonadales > Balneatricaceae > Marinobacterium_E. The sequence goes on from CATEEE010000100.1 coordinate 6,143, forward strand.
GGTGCCCTTTGAGTTTATGCTTAACGCTTTACGTCTGAAATCAGGCGTTGCCACTGAATTATTTGAGCAGAGCACCGGATGTTCAATCCAGCGCATACAGCCGCTACTATCACAAGCTCGTAAGCGTGGAATGCTGATTGAGGATGCTACTCGAATCGCTCCGACCCAAGAGGGGCAGTTGTTCCTTAATGACCTTTTAGAGATGTTTATCGATTGAGGCTGGCTACGATCTTAGGTATCTCACCTATTGTCTCAGCATGCCAATCTGCATCGACCTCCACGGCCCACTCCAACCCTTCTGGGTTGACCCAAATCGTATGCATTCCCATCTCTTTAGCAGCTCGAATATCATTGATAGGGTGATCGCCAATATGGACCACTTCATCAGCCTTCACCGAAGCAAACTCTAACGCCTTCTCAAACATCAAAGGATGGGGCTTCGCAGTACCCACTCCGTCAGCATTAAATTGAAAGTCGAACCACTGAGCTAACGGCGTTTTAGCCACCTCAGCATTACCATTACTGAGCGCCCCTATCAGCAAGCCTTGATCTTTAAGCTGCTGCAGCATTTCGATCACCTGATCGTATGGGGTAATAGCATGGCGGTGATGCAAAAAGAGATCAAAGGCAGCCGCCGCTTTGGATTCAGCTTGTTTCTGGGTAAGCCCCACAGAAACCATACCCTCTTCAAGCAGACGAAGTCGCGTTTCAGTCATGCTATGCGCAATCTCGGGATAGCGCTCTAGTAGAGATCGGCGCAGTGCCGAACCTTCTGCTAGATCAGACAGTGAATAGCGCTCCGTATAAGCGGGAATCTCACGCTCTAGCCATGCCCATAAAAGATCGTTCGCCTTAATCACAACTGGGTGGACAGCCCATAAGGTATCGTCAAGATCGAAGGTGACACACTTAATTCTTTTCACGTCGTTTAGCCCTTGGGTGTGAGTTCTGATAGATCGATTTAAGTTGTTTAAAATCCAAATGCGTGTAGATCTGTGTGGTACTGATATCGGCGTGACCTAACAATTCTTGAACCGCACGAAGATCTCCAGAACCCGCTAACATTTCAGTGGCAAAACTGTGGCGTAGACGGTGCGGATACAAACTGCCTGCAACACCTGACTGGTCACCAAGCTCTTTCAAACGCTTCTCGACACTGCGTGCTGATAGGCGCTTACCCAACTTGCCGACAAACAGAGCCTCTTCACTGAAGTCAGCTAATACCAAACGCTCTTTAAGCCATAACTGAATCGCATCTAGCGCGGCTCCACCAACAGGGACTTGGCGCATTTTGCGACCTTTACCCTCAACAATGACAGAGCCTGAACCTAAATCGATATCACTTAAATTAATACCAATAAGCTCCGATACGCGCAGCCCACTGGAATAGAGCAGCTCCATCATCGCTAGATCGCGAATCTTTAAAGGATCATCTTGTGGCGTGTCTAACACTTCGTTCAGTGTCTCTGAGCTCAGTGTTTGCGGAAGTCGGCGAGGAGCTTTGGGTGCTTTAATGGCCAAAGCCGGGTTGTGTTCGCAGATCGATAGCTGATTCAGATATCGATAAAAGCTGCGAAGAGCAGACAGCATGCGTTGCAGCGACCGGCCCGAGAGACCTTCGGAATGAAGCTCAGCGACAGCATAACGCAACGGTCGTTCCGAGAGTTCCAACCAACCGCTAAACTCAATCAGCTGAAGCGTTTCTCTAAATCGCTGAAGATCGCGCTGATAGTTGAAGACCGTCTTGTCGGATAACTGACGCTCAACACGCAGGTGCTCGGTGAAGCGAAATTCTAAATCGCTGTCCGAGCACCCCATACTAGCCTCGAATATTCATCAAACGAGCAAGGATTCTGCTGAGAACTTCCCCGATATACGCCAAAAATAGCGTTCCTTGCGTAGACTGGAAGTAGTTAGCATCGTAAGAGCCAATCACCAGAAGACCTATGGACTCCCCTTTAACGAGAGGGACCACCGCGCAGGAGCCAACGGGCTTTTGAGGGTTCCTAAACAGGAAGCGGGTCATCTGATCCGATAACTGTCCGCATACCGGATTAGATGAGTCAATCAATGGCTGCACTATCGACGTTTGACTGCGTGGCAACACTCTTAATGAATTAACGTCGAGTTCCGTATCAGAGAAGAGAATTAACTCCACCTCATCGCCACTGAAATCGCCACACAGGCTCTCTTCTAGTGCAATGCTAACCTCATCAAAGCTGTCCGCTTCGAGCAGTGATAGGACCATTCGCTTGGTCTTACCGAACTGCCCATCATTGTGACGCGCCGCTTCAATCATATCTGATAAGTGAATCTCGAGCGTGTTGGCTTTCTCACGCAACATGCTAGTTTGACGTTCAACCAAGGAGACGGCTGAACCTCTTTGATGAGGGACAATTAGCTTCTCAAGCAGCCAAGTATGTTTCTCAAAAAAATGGGGATTCTGAGAAAGCCATTCTGCTACTTGGTTTTCATCTAGTCGCTGGCTCATAGGTAGATCTGCCCTTCATAAACCGAACTAACGGGGCCGGTCATATTGACGGAGTGCCCATCACCCAACCACTCAATCTCAAGATCGCCACCAGGCAAATGAACAGTCACTTTGCTATCTAGAAGGCCTCGTAAACGACCTGAAACAACGGCAGCACAGGCGCCCGTACCGCACGCTTGCGTCTCACCTGCGCCGCGCTCATAGACGCGAAGATTCACCTCATTTTTGGAGACGACCTCCATAAATCCGATATTGGCGTGGTTCGGGAATACAGAATGAGATTCTAGCTCTGGCCCCCAACTCTCAACCGGTGCACGATCAATAGAATCAACGACTAACACAGCATGGGGATTACCCATAGAAACAGCACCAAATTCAACGGTTTCACCTGAGGCAAGCTGGGTCGAGTAGGTCGTGCTCTTCTCTGTGAAGGTGGTAGGTACCTCAACCGGATCTAACTCTGGAGCACCCATATCGACTTCAACTAGGTCACGACCAACAATGTTCAACACAGCTCTCCCACGTGC
>CATEEE010000101.1 GCA_949499045.1 Marinobacterium sp. xm-d-530
GAAGAGCCAAGACGGTTGGGTTGCTATGATTCAGCACTACTTCATGAGTGCTTGGATCCCTAACCCAGGTCAAGAATACACCTACCAAGCGCGTCAGCTAAACGGTAACTACATTGCTGGTTTCCTAGCGCCATCAGCCGTAGTTGCTCCAGGTCAAACGGGCCAAATCTCTGCAACTCTGTATGCGGGCCCTAAAGATACCGATCAACTGGAAAAGATTGCGCCTAACCTAGATCTGACCATCGATTTCGGCATTCTTTTCTTCATTGCCTCACCGATCTACATGGTTCTTAAGTGGCTCTACTCGATCGTTGGTAACTACGGTCTTGCCATCATCTGTGTAACCATTCTAGTAAAAGCTGCCCTCTTCCACTTGAATGCTAAAGCGTTCAAATCGATGGCAAAAATGCGTAAGTTTGGTCCAGAGATGGCTCGTCTAAAAGAGCTCTACGGTGATGATCGCCAGAAGATGTCTCAAGAGATGATGAAGCTCTACTCGAAAGAGAAGATCAACCCGCTTGGTGGCTGTCTTCCAATTGTTGCTCAGATGCCGATCTTCATCGCACTTTACTGGGTACTGATGGAAGCAGTTGAAATCCGTCATGCGCCGTTCATTGGTTACATCCAAGACCTATCGCAGATGGACCCTTACTTCATTATGCCTATCTTGATGGGTGTGACTATGTTTATTCAGCAGCTGCTGAACCCAACGCCTCCGGATCCAATGCAGGCGAAGATCATGAAGATGCTTCCAATCATCTTTACCTTCTTCTTCCTATGGTTCCCAGCGGGTCTGGTTCTATACTGGTTGGTGAACAACGTCCTGTCGATTGCACAGCAGTATGTGATCAACAAACAGATCGAAGCGGGCGATTCTAAATAAGCAACTTGCAGCTTAAATCCCCACGCGACACACTAGGGGACCTGTGAATAAGTCCCGCATCGCCTCTGCGGGAGTCTGAAACAGCCTAGAGCGCGAAAGATAACGTAGGGAATGACTAGTCCTTTTCAAGTTGTCTGACAAAGCTCTTGGCTGTTTCAGGCCCAGCCCCTTGGGGCTGACAGGGCAAGTCAATCTTTTCGTTAGCGATTTTCGCCGGGCAACCAGCCCGCCTGTAATCGCTGCCTCAATCTCGAATTGCCTTGTCAGCCAGAGGCGTGTGGGACTTGTTCGCAGGTTCCCTAGGGCTCTTCGGAGCCCTTTTTATTGATTGGAGAAAGACTTCAGATGATCAGCAGCAGTAAAGATACAATCGTTGCACAAGCAACCGCCACTGGCCAAGGAGGCGTCGGTATTGTTCGTCTTTCTGGGCCTAAATCTGCTGAAATACTGGAAGCATTCATCGGTTTTAAAGCCAACCCTCGTTACGCCCACTACACCCCTTTTCATGAAGCGGATCATCAGATCGATGAGGGTATTGCCTTACTTTTTCCTGGCCCCAATAGTTTCACTGGCGAAGATGTTGCAGAGCTTCAGTGCCATGGTGGTCCCGTAGTAATTGATCTGATCATTCGTCGTGCCATTGAACTGGGTGCGCGCATGGCAAGGCCCGGTGAATTCTCGGAGAGAGCATTTTTAAACGATAAACTCGATCTTACTCAAGCTGAAGCGATTGCTGATCTGATTGAAAGCTCTTCAGAACAGGCTGCACGATGCGCTTTAAAATCACTACAAGGGGCCTTTTCTCGAGAAGTTGATCAACTGGTCGATCAGCTAACCAACCTCCGCATCTATGTTGAAGCAGCGATCGATTTTCCTGATGAAGAGATCGATTTTTTAAGCGACGGCAAAGTGCGTGGCGATCTTATAAACATTATCGAGCAACTCAACCAGGTTCAGGGCCAAGCACAGCAAGGCAGCCTGATGAGAGAGGGTATGACCGTGGTAATTGCTGGGCGTCCTAATGCTGGTAAATCAAGCCTACTTAACGCGCTATCAGGACGAGACTCTGCCATTGTCACCGACATAGAGGGCACAACACGTGATGTATTAAGGGAGCAAATACACATTGATGGTATGCCACTGCACATTATCGATACTGCCGGCCTGCGTGACGCACCGGATCGTGTCGAACAGATCGGTATTGATCGCGCTTGGCAGGAGATCAAAAGAGCCGATCGTATCTTAATGCTGGTAGATGCCAGCCACTCAAAAACCACCGATCCGCAGACGCTATGGCCTGAGATGGTCGATAAACTCAATGGCGATCTAAGCCATGTCACCTTGGTTCGTAATAAAATCGACCTCACCGACGAGAGCACTGGTCTAGAGCAACAAGGTGAAAACACACTGATTCGACTCTCAGCTAAAGATGAGCAAGGCATTGATCTGCTTCGAGAACATCTAAAGTCTATTATGGGCTACCAAGGCAACGCCGAAGGCGCCTTTATGGCTCGTAGACGGCACATGGAGGCC
>CATEEE010000102.1 GCA_949499045.1 Marinobacterium sp. xm-d-530
CTTTGACCTTATTCAAAAGCCCGATACCGCGACCCTCTTGGCGTAAGTAGAGCAGAACGCCTTTGCCCTCTTCGGTGATGCGTTTTAACGCCTCTTGCAGCTGAAAGCCGCAGTCACAGCGCAAACTGAACAGGGCATCACCCGTTAGACACTCTGAGTGCATACGAGCTAATACCGGTTCGTCACCTTCAACATCACCGTAAACTAGAGCGATGTGCTCTTTACCGCTCTCGACCTCTTCAAAACCAACCATACGGAATACACCCATAGGCATTGGCAATTTACATTCCGCTATCAGTTTAATATCCAAAATTTCATCCTCAATTCGATGCGTCCATGCATCTTTGCTTTTACTTTGATGATAAATATTACGGCCAAATCACCAAAGCAGATTGCTATATAGCATAGTTTACCGCTTGCACGATCCCTAGCGCCATCAATCCGGCCAATAGATCATCTAACATAATGCCTAGCCCACCAGAGACGTGTCGGTCGGCCCAGCCTATCGGCCATGGCTTCCAGATATCAAATAGACGAAACGTAACAAACCCAAACACGACCCACTCCCAACCGGTCGGAAGCGCAATAAAGGTAATCCACAGGCCGACAAACTCATCCCAGACGATGCCGCCATGATCATGGACACCAAGATCATCTGATGTTTTACCGCACAACCAGCAACCCAATACAAAGGTCACTACCATCAATAGAAGATAGGGCATCAGTGCCCAATCATTAAATAGGTACCAAATTGGGATGGCCGCTAGCGTTCCTAAAGTACCTGGTGCTTTAGGGGCGGCGCCACTGCCTAAACCGAAAGCTAAAAAGTGAACGGGGTTTCGCCAGATACTGGCAGGCGCTCTATTCATGTTCATTTCCAAAATGATTGAAGCCCAAAGAAGCGGGCAATGCCATAGGTTCGCCCGATTTCAAAAGCGCGATCCCTTGTTGTTGAGTGATCTCTCCAACAACGGTCAACGGTAGTGCAAGACGCTCACTGATCTGTTGAAGTTCAAATACACGATCCTGTGGTAGGGTAAAGCACAGTTCAAAATCCTCACCGCCGGACAGCGCCCATCTCTCTGCAGATTCAGGTGCAAGCTCTTTAATGGCTGCTGATAGAGGGAGTGCCTCAACATGAACGTCTGCTCCGACACCCGAAGCGGTTAAAATATGCCCCAGATCGGCCAATAGGCCATCTGATATATCGACGGCTGCGTTAGCTAGTTCACGCAACGCCTCACCCAGTGCTAGTCGAGCCGTTGGGCGATAATAGCGCTCTTGTAGATACTCAGACTCACCCTCACGTTCGGCGGTTAATAACGCCAAACCGGCTCTGGAATCACCCAAGGTACCACTGACCACAATGGCGTCGCCCGCTTGAGCACCGCTACGTTTAAGCGCCTTACCAACCGGTACTTCACCATGCACCTGAGCTGTAAACACTTGCTGTTGACCTGAGGTGGTATCACCGCCGATCAATATCAGTGAGTAGTTATGACAAGCTTCCGTTAACCCTTTTGAAAACGCGGCCAACCACTCTTTAGAGGGATCATTCAGTGTGCAAGCGAGTGTTAGCCACTTTGGGGAAGCCCCCATTGCCGCCAAATCACTGACGCTACTGGCAATGAGTCGCCAAGCCAAATTTTCTGGATGGATATCCGGCAGAAAGTGGACGCCTTCAACCAGCGTATCCACTGAGATTGCGAGTTCGAAATGGGAGCTGGGAGATAGAAGTGCACAATCATCACCAATGCCGAGTTGGACACTGGGATGATCGCCACTGATGGTGTCAAAATAGCGGCGAATCAGATCGAATTCGCCGTGCATTACTTACCGCGGTTGGCTTTGATCTCGACAGCACGGACTTTTTGCGCCAGCTTATCGAGGACACCGTTTACGTATTTGTGACTTTCGGTAGCGCCAAAGATTTTAGCGAGTTCAACACTCTCGTTGATCGCAACCTTGTAAGGCACTTCGATACGGTTGATCAGCTCGTATGCACCGATGCGCAACACGCTGACTTCAACCGGATCTAATTCATCGACGTTACGATCGAGGTAGATATTAAACGCTTGGTCCAGCTCTGCTTTTTGCGCGTTAACGCCCTGCAAAAGCTCTGAGAAGAGCGGCACATCGGTTTCACTCATGTCGTTGTCGACACGAAAGTGAGCCTCTACTTCATTCGTTGGGTTTTTCGTCAGCTCTTGAGAGTAGAGTGCCTGGAGCACGAAGCTGCGCGCGTTGCGACGCTTCTCTGTATTAGAGACTTTTTTGCGCTTAGGAGCCTGTTCTTCGCTCATCTTAAACCTCAAGTTGGCGAAGAAGACTCACCATCTCAACGGCCGATAGAGCCGCTTCTGCACCTTTGTTACCCGCTTTCGTACCAGAACGCTCGATCGCTTGTTCAATTGAGTTCACTGTCAGAACGCCGTTAGCAACAGGGATATCAAAGTCGAGTGATACCTGTGCAACACCTTTAGACGCTTCGTTAGAGACAAACTCAAAGTGTGGTGTACCACCGCGAATAACTGCACCCAGTGCGATGATTGCATCATCCTGTTTCTGTTGAGCAACTCGCTTAACCGCCAATGGGATCTCAAACGCGCCCGGTACACGAACAATACGGATGTTATCTTCAGAAACACCGTGACGTTTAAGAACGTCGATAGCACCTTCTAGTAGGCTCTCTACGACAAATGAATTGAAACGGCCAACAACGATTGTGTAGCGACCATTTGCAGCGACAAAATCGCCTTCAACTACTTTTACACTCATGATCTTTTTACTCTGCAAAAGGGATGTATTCATCAATCTCAAGATCAAAGCCGGAGATTGCATTAAATTTCATTGGTGAGCTAAGCAGGCGCATTTTACCGACACCTAGATCACGCAAAATCTGTGAACCTGTACCTACTGTCAGGTAAGCGCCGGATGCGCTGACATTGACCTTAGACGGTTTCGAGCCACTGGTGATCTGACTGATAGAGTCACCAAGATCAATACGGCTACCGCTATCTAGAAGCAGGGCAACACCCTTGCCTTCGGAAGCGATACGCTCCAGTGCACGACGCAATGTCCACTTAGCTTCGCTCTCCTCCGCTACGCCAACCACATCACGCAAAACTTCTGAGCGGTTGTGCACGCGAACCATCGTCGGCTCTTCAGCGCTGATATCACCTTTGTGAAGCGCTAGGTGGGTACAACCAAGAATCTCATCATTATAGGTCGTGTAATTAAACTGACCGTAATCTGTCTCAAGTGTGCCTGTATCCGCCACTGTGACCGTTTTCTCATTCATGGTGCGGTAGTGAATTAGATCCGCAATGGTACCGATCTTCAAACCGTGCTCTTTGGCAAAGAGTTCAAGGTCAGGACGACGCGCCATGGTGCCATCTTCGTTCATCACTTCAACGATCACAGACGCGGCACTCATGCCCGCCATACGAGCCAAATCACAACCGGCTTCTGTATGGCCAGCACGACTCAGTACACCGCCTGGCTGAGCCATCAGCGGAAAGATGTGACCCGGCTGAACAATGTCCTCGGGTTTCGCATCGCCACGCACTGCCGTTCGTACAGTATGGGCACGATCAGCGGCTGAGATGCCCGTCGTCACACCCTCGGCGGCTTCAATAGAGACCGTAAAGTTGGTGGAGTAGGCTGCACCATTACTCTGCACCATAAGCGGCAGGTTCAGTCGCTCACAGTGTTCACGCGTCAGGGTAAGACAGATCAGACCGCGCGCATTCTTCGCCATGAAGTTGATATCATCTGGACGCACCATTTCGGCCGCGATCACCAGATCACCCTCATTCTCACGATCTTCATCATCCATCAAGATAACCATCTTACCTTGGCGAATGTCGTCGAGAAGCTCTTCGACGCTGTTTAATTGCATATCCACTCCTAAATTAACGCCTGTGCATAAATCCTGCAGAGGCCAACATCTCCAATGAAATCCCTTCACTAGATGATTCAGATTCGTGCTTCGTTTGGAGCAAACGCTCCAAGTAGCGAGCGATCATATCCACTTCGATATGAACAGCATGCCCCACTTCATAATGACTTATGATCGTCGTGTCAGCGGTATGTGGCACAATGTTTAAGTGAAAACTGTCTGCATCAACACTGTTCACCGTCAAACTAACACCGTCTATTGTAACCGATCCCTTCGGCGCGATATAGCGAGCTAATGAGCCAGGCATTTGAACGGCGATGCGGACTGAACGAGCATCACGCTCAATCGAGGCAATGCTTCCAACACCATCTACATGCCCAGAGACCAGGTGCCCTCCAAGTCGTGTGGTGGGCAACAGGGCTTTTTCAAGATTGACCGCTTCACCCTGTTGCAGATCCATCAATCGAGTATGCGTCAGACTCTCTTGCGAGACGTCGGCGGTGAAGTGCTGCTGATCATACTCAATCACGGTCAGGCAGACCCCATTGGTCGCAATACTGTCGCCCAACGCCACATCAGACATATCCAATTGAGCCGTTGCCAGTGTCAATCGAAGATCGCCACCGATCTCTTGTTTGGCAGCAACTGTACCGATTGCTTCAATAATTCCGGTAAACACTCTCTGCTCCTACACTGTCCAAGTCATGCGAAGATCATGGCCGAACTGACGGACATCTTTCAGCTTCATTTCAATCGTTTGAGACATCTCAGTTATTGGGAGTTGCGCCATCGGACGGGCATCTGATCCCATTAGTTTCGGCGCCATATAATGAACCAACTCATCCACTAAACCTGCTTCTAACATGGCACCCGCTAACTGAGCACCACACTCTACCAGCACTTCATTACAGGATTCAGTATCAGCTAAATAACCCAGCAACTGAGGCAGATCAATACGACCGGATGCGTTCGCCATCTGGACTTGTTCAGCACCATCAAGTTGGGCACAGTCATTTGTCGCGACAACCTGCAAGGTTTTCCCAGGCAGAGACAGCATTTTAGCGGATGAAGGCAGTCTCCCCTGTGAATCGAGCACCACACGCAGCGGCTGACGACCTTCAGTCAGCGGCAATACGGATGCCGGCAACTGTTCTTCACGAACCGTCAGCGCAGAATCATCCTGCAGAACTGAACCGACACCCGTAATCACTGCACTGCTACGAGCACGAAGACGTTGCACATCGGCACGCGATTCTGGACCCGTAATCCACTGTGACTCACCCGAAGCCATGGCCGTTCGTCCATCAATACTGGTGGCTAGTTTTAATCTGACAAAAGGACGGCCGCGTTCCATTCTTGACAGAAACCCGAGATTTAACGCTCGTGCTTCACTCTCAAGAACGCCAGCAGTGGCATCGATACCGGCTGCTTGCAGCATCGCAATGCCTTTGCCTGCGACCTCAGGGTTGGGATCAACCATTGCGGCCACTACACGTGCAATACCCGCATCGATTAACCCCTGAGAACAGGGCGGAGTCCGGCCATAGTGGCTACACGGCTCCAGCGTGACATACGCAGTGGCACCGGTCGCATCACCCGCCACCTTTAACGCGTTAACTTCAGCATGGCCTTCACCGGCACGTTGATGATACCCCTCGCCGATAATCACCCCATCACGGACCAGCACACAGCCCACTCTGGGGTTAGGGTCTGTGGTGTAGATACCTTTAGCCGCCAGCTGTATGGCTCTTGCCATGTACTGGCGATCTTCGATCGTAAAACTCAAAGCAACTCGTCTCCAAACAGATCTGGACTATCAAGAATCTGAGACTCCTGTTTTTTCTGACGAGGTTTACGACTCGATTTCGATTTGGGTTCTGATTGAGTTTCAGACGTCTCTGTAGACACTGAAGCAGGTTTTGGCTCGACCACTTCGGGTTCGGCTAGACGCTCAATCTCGAGTTTGAACTCATGGATGTCTTGGAAATCACGATAGACCGAAGCAAACCGGACATAAGCCACCTGATCTAACTTACGCAGTTCAGCCATGACAGCTTCGCCGACCAGTTTAGACTCAATCTCACGCTCTCCTGGTGCTCGCAAGCGCTGCTTAACACGGTTCAAACAGGCTTCAATCTGTTCAATGCTGACCGGACGTTTCTCTAGGGAGCGAGTAATACCTGAACGGAGTTTCTCTTCATCGAACGGCTGGCGACTGCCGTCGTTCTTGATCAGGCGCGGCATCAGTAGCTCTGCCGCTTCAAAGGTGGTGAATCGCTCATGACAGCTAACGCATTCGCGACGACGACGAACCTGCTGACCTTCTGAGATCAGTCTTGAGTCGTTCACTTTGGTGTCTGATGCGCCACAGTAGGGACAATGCATATTGGCCTCTCAGAGCTGTTAAAAGAGCGAAAAAGGGCAGCTCAGTGCTGCCCTAGATATTCTATGTGGTTGAGAGCGAACTCTCAAATCCAC
>CATEEE010000103.1 GCA_949499045.1 Marinobacterium sp. xm-d-530
CTCCTATGCATATTCAAAACGCTTGGTACGTAGCGGCAATGTCTAATGAGGTGACCGATAAACCTTTGGGTCGCACAATCTGTAATCACAACTTAGTGATGTATCGCGGTAAAGGTGAGACTGTCGCTTGTATTGAAGACTTCTGCCCCCACCGCGGTGCAGCGATGTCATTGGGGTACATTGAAGAGGGTGAGCTAGTTTGTGGCTACCACGGTCTTCGTATGGGGCCAGACGGTCAGACGATCTCTATGCCAAAACAGCGTACCGATCGATTCCCCTGCACACGATCTTTCCCGGTCATGGAAAAATACGGTTTCATCTGGGTCTGGCCAGGTGATAAAGCACAAGGGGATGAGTCTAAACTGCCAAAATTCCATTGGGCTGAGAATGATGGTTGGGCTTATGGTGGCGGTCTGTTCCATATCAAGTGTGACTACCGATTGATGATCGACAACCTGATGGATCTGACTCACGAAACCTACGTTCACTCATCGAGTATCGGTCAAAAAGAGATCGATGAGGCGCCGGTTAAGACACGTATGGAAGGAGATCAGGTGATTACTGAACGTTTCATGCCAGAGGTTAAAGCCCCTCCGTTTTGGCAGATGGCGATGGAATTCCAGGGTTTAGATCCTAATGCAACCGTCGATCGTTGGCAGATCTGCCGCTTTAATGCCCCCAGTCACATCATGATTGACGTGGGTGTTGCGTTGGCGGGTAACGGGGGTATTGATGCACCTATCGAGAAGCGTGCTGGCAGTGTGGTGGTTGATTTTATTACGCCGGAGACAGATACAACGATGCACTACTTCTGGGGTATGGCTCGCAATTTCCAACCAGAAGATGAGGCATTGACCGATAAAATTCGTGAAGGGCAAGGCGGTATCTTTACTGAAGACCTCGAGGTGTTGGAAGCGCAGCAGAAGAACTTGGATCGCTACCCAGATCGTGATCTTCTTAAATTGGATATCGATGCCGGTGGTGTTCAGGCGCGCCGGATGATTGAACGAGCTATAAAGTTAGAGCAGGAGAGCGCGTAATGCTTAAGCTGCGTGTTGCGAGTAAAGGACAGCTCACTGATCAGATTGTGGGTCTGAAGTTAGAGTCGGTGTCCGGTGAGACGCTGCCTGCCGTGAGTGCAGGCGCCCATATCAATTTGCAGCTAGGTAAAGGTTTGAGTCGACAGTACTCAATATGTAACCCAGGCACTTCAGCTAAATACTATGAGCTTGCTGTTTTAATTGAAACAGAATCCCGCGGTGGTTCAAAAGCCGTCGCTGCACTCGACGTGGGTGATGTCATAGAGGCGGATGAACCGCAAAACCACTTTGGCTTGAAAACGGCCTCTAACCACCGTCTATTTGCTGCCGGTATTGGTATTACGCCTATGCTGGCAATGGCAAGAGAGTTGAATGCACGTGGAAGTCAATTTGATCTGCTTTATCGTGCTAAATCGCCTGAGAAAGCCGCTTATTATTCTCAGCTGCAAGAGTGTGATTTCTCAGAATCCTGCCGTTTCTCTTTCTCGAGTGATGGCGGATTGGATCTTGCAGCAGAATTGCTCACTCCTCAGGCTGATGAGCAGCTCTATGTTTGTGGCCCTCAGCGCTTTATCGATGCGTTATTGGAAGCCGCTAAAGAGGCTGGTTGGCGCGCGGATCAGATTAATCGTGAATATTTCAATGCGGCCGTCCCTGAAGTGGAAGAGGGGGATCAGCCCTTTACCGTTAAGCTGAAATCAACCGGTGATGAATATCAGATTCCGGTTGATCAAAGCATCGCTGAGGTTTTAGAGGATGCCGGTGTCTTTGTTCCACTATCCTGTGAATCGGGTGTCTGCGGGACCTGTTTGGTAGATGTGATTTCTGGTGAACCCGATCATAGAGACCTCTATCAAAGTGAAGAGGAACAGGCATCGAATCGTCAAATGACCGTCTGTTGTTCACGCAGTAAAACGCCTATGATCGAGATCGATCTTTAGAGCTAATGCAGCGTGTTTGGCGACGAGGCCCTTCTCGAAACTTAGGTCACAATCCTGGGTTTAACGAGATCCGGAATTTCTTTGATTTTCGCTCGGTGCGCATTGGCGGATGGGTCACCGCCGAAGAGCAGGCGATGCGGGCCGAAGAGTTCTTTGTTGCCTTGTTGGACCTACAAGAGATACTAGGTCTTCCAAATTTTGCGTTGTCGCTTCGAGGTGAACTGTCACTTCACTACGGCACCGGCGGTCGTCCCGGTGTCTGTGCACACTATCAGCCCTCTTCTCAAACTCTGGCCTTGGCCAAAAAGGCGGGTATTGGCAGTTTGGCTCATGAGTGGGCACACGCTTTAGATCATTATCTGGCTAAAACCTCATTTGAGGAAGGTGTCGGATCACGTTTCGCAACGACCGCATGGTTGGCCGACTTTACGCATAAGGTTCACCCCTTAAATGACGCATTGGATCGGTTATACACCTGTCTTTATTTGTCATCTGATGGTCAAAGCCCCAGTGATTATGTAACCCGTTCGATTATCCTGGATAAACAGGCTGGCTCACTCTATTGGAGTTTGCCAGAGGAGCTGTTTGCTCGTGCGTTTGAGGCGTGGATCTCTAGAGCAGAGATCAAAAACAGTCTGTTGATTAACCCGAAAGACATTGTGCGAGATACTAAAGGACTCTATCCGTTAGAGACTGAGGCAGCTGCTATTGATCAAGCGTTTGCAGAGTATTTTGGGTTGTTGGGGTATGCGCTTTCTAGGTAGTTTCTGGAAAACGCTGTTGGTGCCGATGACAGGCTAAAGCCAGTCACGTTAGCTCTGTTAGGTAACAGGCTAAAGCCAATCACGTTAGTTGTATTAGGTGACTAATGGGATGGTCCGCCCCGCTTCTTAATCGGCATCATAATGTGCCAGGATGTTGGTTCCGACGCGAACATCCAAAGGAGACGGACCATGACTCAGAATATATCAAACGAATC
>CATEEE010000104.1 GCA_949499045.1 Marinobacterium sp. xm-d-530
GCAATCTCCTACATCAGAGGTCATATCGATCTACTTCACAGCCAAGATGCAGAACTGGATCAAGATAAGTTGGTTAACGAAATCGCTGAATCGTTCAAAACTGATAAGATGTCAGAAACTGATCAAACCCTTGTTTTAGAGCTTTTGAAATCGTTTTAATTGCCTCATTTTCTCTTCGAATAAATCGCTTTCACCTTACCCGTCTTAATTGACAATTATCAATTTAAGAGTACGATAACTGCCCTAAGCTATAAGCATATAACTAAAGTCTTAACAGACGGTTAATTGCACCTATAGAGCTAGATGGAGCATCCAATGCAACCTATCGTTAAAACCTTCTTTGATGAACCAACCTTTACGTTCAGCCACGTTGTTTCAGACCCTGAAACAAAAGAGTGTGCAATCATCGACTCGGTGCTCGATTTTGATTACGCATCCGGTAAAACTGATCGTGTCTCTGCCGATCAAATCATCGCTTATATCAAAGAAGAATCGCTGCAAACCCAATGGATTCTAGAAACACACGTACACGCTGACCACCTCTCTGCAGCGCCCTACTTGAAAGAACAACTGGGTGGCACCCTAGCCATTGGTGATCAAATCACGGTAGTACAAAACGTATTTGGCAAAGCCTTCAATGCCGGCACTGACTTTGAGAGAGATGGCAGTCAGTTTGACCATCTATTCAAAGATGACGAATCTTTTAGTATCGGTTCAATTACAGCAAAAGCGATCCATACACCAGGTCACACCCCTGCTTGCATGAGCTATTTAATCGGTGACGCCCTATTTGTGGGTGACACTCTGTTTATGCCTGACTACGGAACCGCACGTTGCGATTTTCCTGGGGGCGATGCAACAACACTCTTCCAATCGATTCAAAAGTTATTCACCCTACCCGATGAGACCCGTGTCTTTATGTGCCACGACTACAAAGCTCCCGGTCGTGATGAGTATCAATTTGAAACCACCATCGGTGAAGAGCGCCAGCACAATATCCACGTTAGCGTAGAACATGATCAGGCCGACTTTATTCACATGCGTGAATCACGTGATGCAACGCTCGACATGCCTCGTCTGATTTTACCGTCGGTTCAAGTCAATATGCGTGCTGGCCATATGCCCCCTGCAGAAGATAACGGACAGCGCTACCTAAAAATCCCGGTAGACCTTTTCTAATTAAGGAAACATTTCATGGATATAAGAACACTCACACCTTCAATCAGCGTGTCACCTCAAGTAGCGATTGAAGATATTAAGTCCATTGCCGAAGCAGGATTTAAAACGGTCATTTGCAACCGACCAAACGGCGAGAGTGAGGATCAACCCAATCTAGCGCTGATTGAAGCGGAATGTCAGAAGCTTGGGCTAACCTACGTCTCTCAGCCCGTTATCTCTGGCAACATCAGCGACCAAGATATTGATGCCTTCGATCAGTTCCTAGCGTCTGCGCAAACACCGATCTTCGCGTTTTGTCGCACAGGGACTCGTTGCACCATGCTGTGGGGCATGGCGGAAGGGTCAAGACAACCTGCTGAAAAGATTATCGAAGCAGCGGCCAATGCTGGGTATGACCTAAACGGTATCAAAGCACGAATCGAGGCACGTCGTAAGTAAAGCAGTCTTTTACTGCTTTTAGGATTATTAATTTGAAGAACTATTTTCCGATTTTAGATTGGGCAAAGTCGTACAATAAACTGACGCTGACCAATGATCTTATTGCGGCAGTGATTGTAACGATCATGTTAATTCCGCAATCACTGGCCTATGCTCTTCTTGCTGGATTGCCGCCAGAGGTGGGGCTGTATGCAAGTATACTACCGCTAATCGCCTACGCTATTTTCGGAACCAGTCGTACGCTAGCCGTTGGTCCGGTTGCTGTGGTTTCATTGATGACCGCGACCGCTTTAGGCGGCCTCGGACTTGCCAACACCACCGATTACATAGCTGCAGCTGGAGCTTTGGCACTTATATCAGGCACATTGCTAATCATGATGGGCTTTTTCAAATTGGGCGCAATGGCCAACTTGCTCAGCCACCCTGTCATATCTGGCTTTATCACGGCATCTGGACTGATCATCGCCGCCAGTCAGCTAAAGCACATTCTTGGCATCAACGCATCTGGCCACAATCTATATGACATTCTCTCTTCTATATTGACTCAACTTGAAGACACCAACATTCCAACGCTAATTATTGGCGTTTCTGCTACCGCCTTTCTGTTCTGGACACGTAAGAGCTTAAAGCCTCTGCTGCTGAGAACCGGAATGAATTCTAAACTGGCTGATGTCATTGCCAAAGCGGGACCTGTATTAGCAGTAGCCGCAACAGCGTTTGTGACCTACCACTACCGCTTAGAACTTGAAGGGGTTAAAGTAGTGGGCATCGTTCCAACAGGACTACCTGAGTTTGCACTTCCCCACTTTGATGCTGAACTTTGGCAACAGCTATTTATATCAGCCATGCTGATCAGTATTGTCGGTTTTGTTGAGTCTGTTTCTGTTGCGCAGACACTCGCCGCAAAACGTCGTCAACGAATCGATCCAAGCCAAGAACTGATTGGTTTAGGTGCCTCAAACGTTGGATCGGCTGTATCGGGCGGTTTCCCTGTCACTGGAGGGTTCTCTCGTTCGGTCGTTAACTTTGATGCCGGCGCAGAGACACCCGCTGCGGGAGCATTCACAGCCGTCGGGATTGCGGTGGCGACCCTGTTCCTAACACCGCTTCTATTCTTCTTACCAAAAGCGACTCTGGCAGCGACCATTATTGTTGCCGTTCTATCACTGGTAGACCTGGGCGCATTAAAACGGACGTGGAGTTATTCAAAGCCTGACTTCATGGCGATGTTGGCCACCATTATGCTGACTCTATTAGTCGGTGTTGAAGCCGGCATCATCGCTGGCGTTACCCTATCGATTGCACTGTTTTTGCAGCGCACGAGTAAGCCGCACGATGCAATTGTGGGTAGAATCCCTGGCACAGAACACTTTCGTAACGTAGACCGCTTTGAAGTAGAGTACGATGAGAAGATCATCACCCTTCGCATCGACATGAGCCTCTACTTCGTCAACGCGCGCTATCTAGAGGATCGTGTCTACGATCTGATTGCCCAGCAAAAAGGGGTACAGCATTTTGTTCTGATGTGCCCAGCCGTCAATCTGATCGATGCTTCAGCCCTTGAGTCCCTCGAAGCGATCAATCAACGGTTAAAAGACTTTGGCGTCTGCTTTCACCTGTCAGAGGTCAAAGGCCCGGTAATGGACCAGCTCAAAAAGAGTCACTTCCTAAACGAATTAACGGGTCAGGTATTCCTCAGCCAATACCAAGCCTGGTGCACACTGCACAACGATTCCGATACTCGCATGAGCAAGTGTGCCAAAGCCGCTTTAACTGACTAAAAACAGACATTAGAACGGTTTAATGGCACACTGAAGGCCAACTTTTAGTATGTACGGTTTTATGAGCAAAACACTTCGTTGGTTTATCGCTACTAGCCTATTTTTAGCCCTAGCGATTGGAGTTGAGTTAACAATCGGCTGGGGTTCCATACTCAAAGATTGGCAAACTATTTCTCTTAGCAATCTCCTCTTTTTGACCCTACTCACTTTTATCTCTTACCTTCTTCGGGCTGAGCGTGTCTTCAATTACTTTGCCTCTGAATCTCACTCTAGAGTCAGCTACATAAAGATCAGTTTTCTACATAACGCGCTGAATAACTTTTTACCGATGCGACTCGGTGAAGCGGCCTTCCCACTGTTGATGA
>CATEEE010000105.1 GCA_949499045.1 Marinobacterium sp. xm-d-530
ACCGATAATCAGAAGATGATCGCTGATCAATGGCTTGCGCTATTAGGTATGCAGGATCGCGCCGATGTACCGTTCAATAAGCTCTCATACGGAGATCAGCGACTGTTATTGATCGCACGGGCAATGGTGAAGCACCCACCGCTATTGATTCTGGATGAGCCTTGTCTTGGCTTGGATGATATGAACCGTCAACTGGTATTGGCACTGATTGAGAAGATCTGTGATGGCAACGAAACAACGGTATTGTATGTAAACCACCACGCTGAAGATCAGATCAAAGGGATAGAGCACTTTATGGCGATGGATAAACGCCAATCATAATCAGTTAACGAACCACCTTGTTTCGGCCTGTTCGTTTCGCTTTGTAAAGGTTGTCATCCGCACGTTTAAGCGCGATGGCAACTTTCTCATCATATCTATAACCACTTATACCAAAACTTGCAGTTGTCTTAATGGCGGGTTCTGCTTCGATGGTGTGCCTTAACACTTCGGCCAAATTAAAGGCACCCTCTAAGTCAGTATCAAACAGTACAATCAGAAACTCCTCACCACCCATTCTAAATGCAAGATCGGTTTTGCGAATTCTACTTAACATGGTTCTAGCTAGCGTCTTAAGTACCTCGTCACCGATTGCATGACCGTGGGTATCATTAATCTTTTTGAAAAGATCTAGATCGAGAGAGATAAACGATAACGGCGTTCGACAACGATTTGCTTGACAGACTAAATCATCCAGTTTGTGCATTAAGCTGGTTCGGTTCCTGAGTCCGGTCAATTGGTCCGTAATCGCTATTTTCTTAAGATAGTCTTGCTGCTCTTCCAAGACAAAGATGAATGCGGCAATGAAGACATTTACAACCGTGAGCGAAGCAATAAGCCGCAAAGTCAGCTCAAAATCGAGTGTATTGTAGGCAATAAAGCTTGTCAGGATTACCAGAATGACATTCGTGGTTAGCGCATAGAGCCTAGGCAAGACAAGGTATAACACAATGACCGATGGGTAGAGCCAAAAAGAGGCTTTGATACCCAGGGAATAGAGCGAAACTAATAGAACCGGTAACATTACTGGGACAATGACCCAACTAATAATCTTAAATCTTCGATTATCTCTATTAATGGTGCGACTGGTGTAGATAAAGGAGACGACCAGTAAAAAGATACCGGTTGCCAGGATATAGTTCTCACTAACTAAGTGAACGATGATAAAAGGCGATAAAATTAAAATACCTAGAAGACCCAAGAGTATTGCAAATTGGGGTCTGAAGTCATTTATGCCATTTTTACTGAGCCATTTAGCGAACATGCTAAGTCTCCTAAAATAGTCTGATCGATTTAGCATTAAAAGCGAGATCCTGTTAATAAAACTATTGAAGACGTGACTTATATCAACATAAGCATGCCACTTTAGTTTTGTAAGATTTCAAAGTTAGCCCTATCCTTATTCAACAATCCTATTTATGGACTGACTATGTCTAAAACTAATGGCAACGAGCTGATCACTGGGCACATGCCCTCGTTAACCGCACGTCTTGAATCTATTCACACTATGGTGATGGACAAAGTTCCGAGTATCGACCGTATTGCTTTTGCGCTATACGACACTAAAACGGACCTGTTAAAGACCTTCATCAACAGCACTAAAACACGAGTCCCCATTAAGGCGTATGAGATCAAGCTTGCCGACGTCCCATCGTTAACTGAGCTGGCTAAGACGGGAAGTATCAGGGTAATTAATGATGTTCAAGCAGCTTTAAAACCGCACTCACAACACTCCACTTGGGTCCTAGATCAAGAGTATCAATCCTCGTTTATCATACCGCTCAATAACGGCTCTTAGCTATTGGGTTTTGTGTTTTACGACAGTTTTGAGAAAAACGCATTCACCGATGCCATTCAAAGGGACCTTCTACTCTTTAGTAATTTGATACAGATGGCCGTTGCTTCAGAAATCATGGCGATTGATTCGCTGCTGTCAACGGCTGCAGCAGCCCGAGATTTTGCCCGATTGCGTGATTTTGAGACCGGCATGCATTTAGATCGTATGGCTCAGTTTTCACGTTTAATCGCAAAAAACTTGCAAGAGAGCCACCAATTAAGTGACGAATATATCGAGCAGCTGTACCTGTTCGCGCCGTTACATGATATCGGGAAAATTGTTATTCCGGATGCTATTTTGCTTAAGCCGGGTCGGTTAACCTCTGAAGAGCGTTCGGTTATTCAGACCCATGTCGAGAAGGGCGTTCAGTGGGTTGATAAAGTGTTGAGTGAATACAGTTTAAACGCGATCTCTGATGCTGATGTGTTACGCAATTTGATCGGCTGCCATCATGAGTTCTTAGACGGGTCGGGTTATCAAAATGGCTTTTCTGGTGATGATATCCCGTTAGAGGCTCGTATCATTACGGTCGCTGATATATTTGATGCGCTGACCAGCCAAAGGCCCTACAAAAAGCCTTGGAGTGTCGAAGATGCTATCGATGAACTCAGGCGTATGGCTGGAGAGGGTAAGTTGGAGTTGCCTGTATTGATGCGCTTGAACAGAGTATTGATCAAGTAACTGAGTTGGTTGAGTCTCTCGCTGATGATCTCTTACTCAAAAAAGTCCTGAATAAGTGGCACATATCACGACCCATGCCGCCACTAGAGCTGCGGTTGGGATAAGATTTGTCAGTAGGTCGCGGCTGCCTAATATGCCCGCATAAGCAATTTTTACAAAGGTATTGGTTGTGGCGGTTATTAATATCCCTAATATTGCGACGCTCTCATTTAAAGTGCCTTTAGCCATGTTGGCTAGTACAAGTGTAGGTGCATCTGCATCGGTCAGTGCTGAAATTAGCGCAACGACAAGAATTGCCTCCTCACCTACGTAGGTTATAGCGAGATGAGATAATAAAAGGATTACCGCTAGTGCGGCCCCAAATATCAGTGCAGGGACTGGCTGAAAAGGACTTTTATTGTACTTTGGCTCATTAATAGGTGGTGTGTAAGGGGGAGGCTGTAAAAGTAGTAGAGCGGCGCTAATGAGAGTAATCAGCATCATCCCGCCAAGCGGTATATAGAGACTGGATAATAAAAGAGGGTTAACCACGGCAACCTCAATCAGCATTCGTGGAAACATGATGGATGATGATAACAGGATTGCACCAGCAAATAGCTTTGGCATTGATGTATGGATCAGACTGAGTCGTGATAGAGAGACTGTCACTGCGGTGGAGGAGGCGAGACCACCGAACACGCTGGTTACGATGACTCCTCGCGTTGCACCCAATAACCGAATTGCAAAATATCCGATTAGGCTTAGGGTTGCGATTAGGACGACCATTAGCCAAATTTGA
The DNA here is from genome assembly GCA_949499045.1 of Marinobacterium sp. xm-d-530. Classification (GTDB taxonomy): domain Bacteria; phylum Pseudomonadota; class Gammaproteobacteria; order Pseudomonadales; family Balneatricaceae; genus Marinobacterium_E. Next base: position 3,336 of record CATEEE010000105.1, read on the forward strand.
TAAGGGTTTAATACATTCCAAGGGTCTATAGTTTTATTTGGCAAAATAGGGAGTAGCACTAAGCTGATCAAAGCTAGCTGAATAATGCCCGTTAATTCCTCGCCTCTAAGAGCGGCCAACCCCATATGCAAAGTAGATTTAAATCGTAATATTAATGTAACGACTACGGCTATGATGACCGAATGTGTTGTCTCCCCAGCGCTCACCATAAGACCCAATGAGAAGGTAATAATCATAGTGAAAAGGGTTGTGACGCCTGAATCTTTTCCTGAACCAGTTTGTCGCCAATGAGCGATGGCGACAATTATGATGAGCCCCGCAAACGTGATGGGTACGATCGCGCTGCTGATGCTTTGGTGAAGGTGTCCAGCTAAATAACCGCTCAATGAGATGAGGGCGAAGCTGCGCAAGCCAGCAACGCGCATTCCATCAGCCTGTTTTCGTTCATGCCAGCCACGTTCTAGGCCGATAAGAAATCCAATAGCCAATGCGACTAAGGCGTGGAAAAGTTCAGTGCTCATGTTACTGGCTAGATAGGTTTAAGCACTGGGGTTAAAGGTTAAATCGAGTAGAGCTCGAATGCGTTGTGAGAGTGCTTGAGCGGAAAGGCCCTTCTTGCACACAACGGTTGCACCCGCACTGTAGGCAATACGTTCCATCTCTTG
>CATEEE010000106.1 GCA_949499045.1 Marinobacterium sp. xm-d-530
ACACCGGTTCAGGTTCAACAGGGTTCTGGTAAACCGCTACTCATTCTGCTGGATGGTACCTGGCGACAAGCCCGCAGGATCTTCCGCCATTCTGACTACCTACAACACCTTCCTGTGATCAGTTTGGATGAGGTGCGCGAGTCGAGTTATGGATTGCGCAAAGCGATTCATGAAGGACAACTCTGCACCGCCGAAGTGGCCATCGCTCTGCTTGAACAGTTAGGTGATGAGCCAGCAGCTAACCACCTCAATGCTTATTTCCATTGCTTTAACCAGCACTACATTGCAAGTCGTGGCCGTTTAGCTAAACGCGATCGTGACACGGGTGAGCTAGTTTAAAGTCAGGCTTTAATATTGCTCGATGCAGTGCACAATGCGATAGTTGAATGATCCCCAATTGCTGGAGCCTTGTTGATGAAACTAGTCATTGCCCCCGATTCTTTTAAAGAGAGCCTAGATGCAGAGAGTGTCGCGCATGCGATTGCCAAAGGCATAGAGTCGACGTTAGCCGATGTCGAAATCCACTGCGTTCCAGTTGCTGACGGTGGTGAGGGCACAACGGAGGCTCTGATTGCAGCTACAGAGGGACAACAACATACCGCTGATGTGGCCGGTCCATTAAGGCAGCCCCTCAATGCTATCTGGGGCGTATTGGGTCACCAAGATGGAGTGCCTCTGACGGCAGTGGTCGAAACGGCAGCGGCCTCAGGGTTGGATAAGATACTGCCTGAACAGCGTGATGCCCTAACTGCTTCAACCTATGGTACGGGTGAGCTGATTCTTAAAGCGCTTGATCAAGGCGCGCGTCGCATCATTATGGGATTGGGTGGCAGTGCCACTAATGATGGTGGTATGGGATTGTTAAAGGCGTTAGGGGCTAAGTTTCTTGATGCGTCAGGTCATGAGCTTGCCGAAGGTGGTGCTGCATTGGCTCATCTCGATCGTATAGACCTAACCGAGTTTGACCCACGTTTAGCGGATACAGAGTTTTTAGTCGCTTGTGACGTCGATAACCCCCTGTTAGGTGAGCGGGGTGCTTCTGCTATTTTTGGCCCGCAAAAGGGTGCGACACCCGCACAGGTTCAACAGCTTGATGATGCCCTAGCTCGATTCGCAAACGTAAGTTCTGACCTGTTGGGTAAGGATTTACGAGACCGTGCCGGCGCTGGTGCCGCGGGTGGTCTGGGCTATGCATTGGTTCAGTTCTTAGATGCGCGTTTAGCACCGGGTATTGATCTTGTGCTGGAGGCGGTCGATTTCCATAAAACCCTTGAGGGTGCTGATCTGGTCATTACCGGTGAAGGTCGTATGGATGGTCAAAGTCTCAGTGGCAAAACTCCTGTCGGTGTTGCGCGCTGGGCTAAACAGCATAATCTGCCTGTTATTGCACTGTGTGGCTCAATTGGAGAGGGAGCTGAGGGCGTGCATGACGTGGGCATTGATGCACTTTTCTCAGTGGTTCCAGGCGTTTGCTGTCTGGAAGAGGCGCTTGCAAATGGCGCTGAAAATTTAGAGAGAACGGGCGCCCAGATTGGACGCCTATTAAGCCTAAAAACTACTCAGCTTTAGCAGCGGCTTGTTGCTCGATCTCTGCACGAACGGTATCCATATCGAGTTCACCGGCTTTCGTCAGTAGTTCGCGAAGCTGGCCCGCTTGCAGTGCACCGCCCTCGTTGTAGATCAGAATGTTGTCGCGGAAGATCATCAAGGTCGGAATGGAGCGAATGCGAAACTCAGCCGCAATTTGCTGTTCAACTTCGGTATTCACCTTGCCAAAGACAACGTCTGGAAACTCTTCAGAGACGGTATCAAAAGTTGGCCCAAAGGCTTTACAAGGCCCACACCAAGGGGCCCAGTAATCGACAATGACAAAATTGTTTTGCGTAATGGTCTCTTCAAAATTCTCTTGGTTTAGCTCAATAACAGCCATGCTGTTCTCCTAATAATTTAACTTATATTAGAAATAGCTTATCAATGATCGTTTAAATATGACATGAGTTTTTTCAATTTGTGACATCTGTTTATGCCAGACTGTCGTAATTGTTAAAAACTTGGAGTTTCTATGATCACACCTATTTTTGCTGCTTTCGCGGCCTGTTTTCTTGTCTATCTATCGTATCGAGTCATTAAAATCCGTAAAGCTCACAGTGTTAGTGTTGGTACCGCAGGTGATCCCGCTTTAGAGAGAGCGGTTCGTAATCATGGTAATTTTATTGAGTATGCCCCTCTAACTCTGCTCATGTTAGCCATGGTTGAATATGTTGGCCTTGCCGCTTGGGCCGTCTGGGTGCTGGGCATTATGTTTGTGGCATCACGTTTAATTCACTTTGCCGGTTTTCGATCGAAAGAGGCTCCTGGTATTTTCAGAGTAGTCGGTATGGCTTTAACCTTCACTACGTTAATATCCTTGGCTGTTATCTCTGTTTCTCAATTCTTGGTCTCTTGAGGTGTTATGAAAATAGATCGTTCTCTTCCTGTCACAGTCACTGGCGCAACTGGTTATGTCGCCGGATGGATAGTTAAGCGCTTGCTTGAGGAGGGACTAACCGTTCACGCCACGGTGCGTGATCCTGATGCCTCAGATAAACTCAAAGCGTTAAACGCTTTGGCTGATGGAAGCCCGGGTACACTTAAATTCTTTAAAGCGGATCTACTCTCCAAAGAGGGTTTTGCCGAGGCGATTGAGGGATGCGGAGTTGTTTTTCATACCGCCTCGCCCTTTACCTCAAATTTCAATGACCCTCAGCGAGACCTGATTGATCCTGCATTGATCGGCACCCGCAATGTGCTTGAGACGGCTAAATCCTTCGATACTGTTAAGCGTGTGGTGGTGACCAGCTCCTGTGCGGCAATCTATACCGATGCTACAGAGTGTGATGCAGTTGAGCGTGGTGTGCTTATAGAAGCTCACTGGAATGAGACTGCTTCCATAGACTATCAACCTTACTCGTACTCAAAAACATTGGCCGAGCGAGAAGCTTGGCGCATTGCGGAGCAAGCCTCGTTTGATCTAGTCACAATTAACCCTTGCCTTGTGATGGGGCCAGCAATTGGCGGTATACCAACGTCAGAGAGTTTTTCGATCATCGAACGTGTTGGGTCAGGAGAGTTCAAACAGGGAGCCCCACGCTTAGGGATAGGCTTTGTTGACGTACGAGAGGTTGCAGAAGCTCACCTTCGTGCAGCCTTCACACCTGAGGCCACAGGGCGCTTTATTCTATCGGGACACTGCAGCGATCTGTTAACTGCCTTGCTAACGTTGCAAGAGCGATACGGGAAGAGTTATAAGTTACCCAAGAGCGCTGCCCCTAAATGGTTGGTTTGGCTGCTTGCTCCGTTCATTAAATTGGATCGAAAATTTATTGCGAATAACGTCAATATTGAGTGGCGAGCGGATAACAGCAAAAGCCGAAAGGTATTAGGTATTGAGTATCGTCCACTCTCTGAGACGATGAATGATATGTTTGAATATTGGGTGGAACATCGATCGTAAACACCGATCTTTAGACAATAAAAAAGGAGGCATTTGCCTCCTTTTGCGTTATTAGCAGTGCGTGATTACTCAGCCGCTTCTGCTTCGCCTTGCTCTGCTTTCTGCTGTTCCATAACTTGCTGAACTTTCTGTGCGTAAAGCGCATCGAAGTTAACCTGTGCAAGCATCAGTGCTGGGAAGCTAGCTTTAGTCGCTAGGTTGTCTACCGCTTCACGTGCGTATGGGAACAGTAGTGTTGGACAGTATGCACCTAGAGTGTGGTGCAGCTGTGCTGCTTCAAAGCCGCTGATCTGGAAGATCGCAGCTTGCTGCACTTCGATCAGAAAAGCTGTTTCGTCTTCTGTCTTAACCGTCACTGTCAGCGTTAGGTTAACTTCGTAGTGATCATCGCCCAGTACACGGCTTGCCGAGTTAACATCCAGGCCAACCTGTGGCTGCCACGCTTTGTTGAAAATTTCTGGGCCAGCAGGTGTTTCAAGTGATGCGTCTTTTAGGTAGACACGTTTCATACCAAACTGTGGTGCTGGTTGCTGATTCTCTTCAGACATGTTGCTTCCTTACGTTTAATCGTTCTAATTATTAGCCAGCGTTATTCGCTAGCAGTCCGTCCAGTTCACCATTGCGCTCAAGTGCGAACAGATCGTCGCATCCGCCAACGTGGTGCTCGCCGATAAAGATTTGAGGAACGGTACGTCGACCACTGCGTTCCATCATTTCAGCGCGTTTTGTTGGATCGTGATCTACGCTAATCTCGTTAAATGAAACACCTTTGTGATCAAGTAACATCTTTGCACGAGTGCAAAAACCGCATAGAGCTGAGCTGTAAATTTCTACTGTCATTTTGTTACCACTGGCATGCTTTGGTGGCGCCACTCAGAGATGCCTCCAGTAAGACGCATCGCCTGGGTGAAACCCGCTGATTTCATTTTGCGACAAGCGGTGCCCGCTGTCTGACCCATATTACACACTACAATGATCGGCTTCTCTTTGTACTGATTTAACTCACTCATACGGCGATCAAAATCAGCCAACGGAATGTTGATCGAGTTGGTTAGATGGCCAGTGCTGAAATCTTTCTGTGCACGGATATCAAGAACAACCGCATCCTCTTTGTTGATTAGACGCGTTGCTTCAGCAGCCGTCACTGATTTACCGCCTTTCATACGCTCTGTAAAGATCAGCATGGCCAGAGTAAATGCCCAAGCTACGACCATCATGGTGTGATTGCCGATAAATTCGATTACGTTTTCCATTTCAGACCTGTGTGTGCAATAAAAATTTATGCGCGAAAGTATACATTGCACAGCCTCAAGGGATAAGGGGGCTGACTGAAAAATCACCAATGTTTAATGGTTTTAACGGGCCTCAGCGGTTAAAATCTCTATCAATCTAAAGTCTTATAACCGGAATATTCATAACTATGAGTGATATGCGCACCCCAAGAGCACTTCTTATCCTAGATGGGTACGGAGTCGAAGCCACTGAATCATCAGCCGTAGCGGCAGCTAATACGCCTGTTTGGGATGGTCTGTTGGCCAACAACCCAAACTCACGTATTCAAACCTCTGGCATGGCCGTCGGCCTTCCAGACGGTCAGATGGGTAACTCTGAGGTTGGGCATATGAATATCGGTGCGGGCCGAACGGTTTACCAAAACCTGACGCGTATTACTAAAGCGATTGCCGATGGTGATTTCTTCGAGAACAGTACGCTAGTGAATGCGATGGATGCAGCTATATCAAAGGGTAATGCTGTACATATAACAGGTCTGCTATCGCCCGGTGGCGTGCACAGCCATGAAGATCATATTGTTGCGTTAGCTAAAATGGCCGTTCAGCGTGGTGCAAAACAGGTCTACCTCCACGCTATTTTGGATGGCCGTGATATGCCTCCTCGTTCAGCAGAGCCATCCATTACCGTCGCTGAGAAGGCGTTTGCTGACCTAGGTGTGGGCGCCATTGCCACTGTTGTGGGTCGTTACTACGCCATGGATCGTGATAACCGTTGGGATCGCGTTCAGACGGCTTATGATGCAATGACGAACGGTAAAGGTGTTCAGACGGCTGCTTCAGCGCAAGAGGCACTCTCTGCAGCTTACGCACGTGATGAGAACGATGAGTTTGTGGCAGCGACTGTGATTACTGATGCATCAGGTGCACCAGTGGGTACCATCAATGATGGTGACACTTTGATCTGTGCTAACTTCCGCCCAGATCGTGCTCGTGAAATTACCCGTGCTTTTGTTCTGGATGATTCATTCGATGGTTTTGAACGCGCTAAACGCCCAGCACTCGCTGACTTTGTTATGCTCACCGAATATGCCGCCGATATACCGGCGTCTTGTGCCTACCCGCCACAAAAGATTAGCAATGATTTAGGTGAATACCTCTCTGGTATGGGTAAAACGCAGCTGCGTATCTCAGAAACTGAAAAGTATGCACACGTCACCTTCTTCTTTAACGGTGGTCAAGAAGAGGTCTACCCAGGTGAAGAGCGCATCTTGGTACCTTCTCCCGATGTTGCTACTTACGATTTAAAGCCAGAAATGAGCCTGCCAGAGGTGAGTGAAAAGCTCTGTGACGCGATTCGTAGCCGCAAATATGATTTGATTGTCTGTAACTTTGCCAATGGTGATATGGTCGGTCATACCGGTAAGTTCGATGCAGCGGTCGAAGCGTGTGAAGCGGTCGATGAAGCGCTGGCGAAGGTCTTGTCTGCGATGGCAGAGGTTGATGGCGAGACACTGATTACAGCCGATCACGGTAACGTTGAGCTAATGGTCGATCCAAACTCTGGACAACCTCACACGTCACATACCAACTGGCCTGTCGCCTTGATCTACGATGGTCCACGTAAAGCATCACTCACCCTCGCGGATGGTGCGCTGTGCGATCTGGCGCCGACCCTGCTGGATCTTATGGATATTGATAAGCCGTCTGAAATGACGGGCACTAGCTTGGCGTCTCACTAATCCGTGTTGCGCCACTGGCTGCTACTTTGCCTCTTCTGTAGTTCCCCCATACTAGCGGGAACAGCGGAAGAGACAGAGAAGAAAATCAAACAGCTGACTGCGCAGATGCAGTCGCTTCAAAAAAGTGTCGCAAAAAAACAGGGTGATCAGCAGGCGCTTCAGAAAACGCTTCGTGAAGATGAGCGCAAAATTGCTGAAATTGCGTCTAAAAAGCGTGAAGTTACGCTATCTATCAATAATTTGACTGGTCGTGCGAATGCGCTTAGCGGTGATCAAGCACGTCTAAAACAGTCTGTTGAAAAAGAGCGTGCTCTATTAGTTTCGCTTCTTCAAGAGCAGTATCGAAAAGGTCGTCAGCCAAGGCTGAAAATGATCTTGAGTGGGACAGAACCACAGACGGTTGATCGTATGCTGCGTTACTACGACCACCTTAGCGACGTTTTAAAAAAACGAGTGACTAACTATCAAACATTGCTAGGTGACTTTGATCAGAATCGCGCCGACCTGAGTGCGACTGAGTCCCAACTGCTGTCTGAAAAGCAGGCGCTAGTTGAGCAGGAAACTCGGCTTGAGCAAGCTTACCGCAAACGTCTAAAAACCCTGGATGAGATTAAGCGAAACATTGGTAGCGAGAAAAACCAGCTGACCAAACTTGAGCAAGATCGCAAACAGCTTGAGTCATTGTTGGTAGAAATTGAGCAGTCCCTTAAAGATAACTTCGTCGATATCGACACGCCGCAGATTGCCAAGCGAAAAGGGAAATTGGATTGGCCAGTATCAGGAAAGCTGGCGCTTAAATACGGCAGTAAAAAGAGCACTCTCTCAAGTGATGGTATCTTCATCAGTTCCGATTCAGGTAAAGCTGTTAGAGTGGTGCACCCAGGTCGTGTTGTCTTCTCTGAATGGCTAAAAGGCTATGGGCTGTTGATCATCGTGGACCATGGGGATGACTACCTAAGTCTCTATGGTCACAATCAGAGTCTATTGCGTAACACAGGTGATTGGGTGCAGGCAGGCGAGACTTTATCACTCACGGGTAGCAGTGGTGGCTATGATCAGACTGGCCTCTACTTCTCACTTCGTCATAATGGTAAGAGTTTTAACCCAGTTCCTTGGTTAAATAAAAAGAGATAAATCTAATCAGTGATAGGTGGTCTTATGTTGTTTCGTTCCGTTAGCTTTTTGCTCCTTTCAAGCCTCTTATCATTGAATGCCTTTGCCTATCCTACAGAACAGACCAGCGAAGAGCCTTCCGAAAACCAATTGCCACTCGATGAACTGCGCCGATTTGCCGAAGTCTTTAGCAGTATTAAAAAGAGCTACGTTGAGCCGGTCTCTGATCAACAGTTATTAGAAGATGCGATTGCAGGTATGGTGCGTGGCTTGGATCCGCACTCGGACTACTTGATTAAAGAGGCGTTCGACAATCTGCAAGAACACACTAACGGTGAGTTTGGTGGATTGGGTATCGAAGTCGGTATGAAAGATGGCTTTGTTCATGTCATTACGCCACTGGATGACACACCTGCTCAAGAGGCAGGCATTAAAGCGGGCGATCTGATCACTAAGTTAGATGATACCCCTATTCAAGGCATGTCACTCAGTGATGCTGTGAAACTGATGCGTGGTAAAATTGGTGAGTCGATTCGCATCACCATCATGCGAGAGGGTGTCGACGCCCCCTTTGAAGTTGAGCTGGTTCGTGCAGCCATTAAGATTCGCAGTGTCAGAAGCCGTCTGTTAGAGCCTGGTTTTGGTTACGTTCGCATCAGTGAGTTTCAGGCCAACACAGGCCAAGAGCTGTTAGATGCTCTGGCTAAATTACAAAAAGATGAGGCCCTCAAAGGACTTGTACTGGATCTGCGAAACAACCCTGGTGGCGTTCTGCAGGCTGCCGTTGCCGTCTCGGATGCCTTCCTTGATGAGGGTTTGATTGTCTACACAGAGGGACGCATTGCTCGATCTGAACTGGAGTTTAATGCGACGGATGAACTGGCTATCGGTAATGTGCCACTCATTGTGCTGATTAATGGTGGTTCTGCATCAGCGTCAGAGATTGTTGCTGGTGCACTACAGGATCAGAAACGTGCCGTCATCATGGGCACTCAGAGTTTTGGTAAAGGTTCGGTACAAACGGTTGTACCACTTTCAGAAGATCGTGCGGTCAAGATCACGACTGCACGCTACTTCACCCCCAATGGACGATCTATTCAAGCCCAAGGCATTCGCCCCGATGTGGTTGTTGAAGACCTACA
>CATEEE010000107.1 GCA_949499045.1 Marinobacterium sp. xm-d-530
AGCGGGTACAGCCAGGGTCACAGGCGTTAGATCATCAAAATAGGTGTCATCACTGACGCGCGTAAAGCTAACATCACTGGACCAGTTGGGTGCCGGCGTGCCAGTGTGATTGAAGTCGATCAGCCAGCGCTCGCTACCTTGAAGGTCATCATCAGGCAGCCAGCTAGTATTCAGCGTGTTCATGCTGAAGTTGTTCAGGTAGCGCGCCTCGTTTTCAAAGAGCACACCACGCTGTTCGATGATACGCGTTGTTAAGGTGTCATCAATGTTCGGTGCAATGTTGAAGTAGTAGGGTAGAGCTAAATCGTAACCATCCTGTTCGCTGGTGCTGAGGGATGGGTAGAGCAAGCCCGTTCTGCGCGTATCATTCAGAGGCCAGTAGAAGTAGGGTAGGTAGAAAACCGGCACACCGGCAACTTCAAAACGCGTATTCCACGCCTCCCCGTAACCCTCTTGAGGGTAGAGTTCCATCTGCGCTGCACGAATGCCCCAATCATTGTTACCCGGTTCACAGTAAGTAATCAGCGTATCTTCAGCTTCAACTCGTTGATCACCAAAGCGGGTCATCGCTTCAGCATTACCACGCATGTGTTGGTCGTGCATGACGAAGCGCGCTTCATTGGCAATGGCAATCTTATTGTTGAGATCGGCAGACATGGCATCTGCTGTCATTAGCAGGTTGGGCTCACGGTAACGCACATCGCCACGCAGAAGAGCCTGGCGCGATTGCGATTCAAATTCGGCTAAATTCGATTTAATTTGGCGGCCAGACTCTTCGATGATGACATTGCCGCGTAAGATAGAGAGGCCATTGAGATCAGCATCGGACTCATCGGCGTTGATGACGGTGCTGCTCTCTTCGTTACCAGGTGATAGAGTGCCAACCCAGATGTTTGGCTCCTCATAACGGCCTTTGCAGACCAAACCTTCAGCATCCAATGGAGCTAAACGGACCCAATCTAAGTTGATGTCACGTCGATCATCGCTCGGGTCGCGAACGATGGCTAGATCACTGGCTCTATCAGGTCGCGGTTCTGGCGAAGGTTCGGGTCTGTTTGCTAAAGCCGGTGGCTTAGGTGTATCAGAACTCTCTTCTAGCTTAGCTGGAAGGGTAACGGCTTCAACAGTATCTGCTGACTCTTCGCTCTCTGTAGTACTTGCAATGGCCTTGGTTTCAGACTCTGGTTTAGCTTCTGTTTTAACAGGCTCAGGATTAGCAGCGACTTTTTGTTCTGGTTTCTGCTCTGGCTCGGCGGCCATTGCTTGTTCAGGCTGAGGCTTAGGCTCTTGTTTGGGCTCTTGCACCGGTTTAGGCAGCGGTTTTGTAATCTGCGCTTCGATCGCATCATTAGTCGCTGAGATGCGAGTTAACGGAACCGGTTCAGGTTTGTAATCGGCAGAAGCGCCACAGCTCCAACCTCGTTCAGTCTGTTCACAGTCCCAGGCGCCAGCTGCATTGGCGGCGTTTGAGCTACCTGCAACAACTAAGCCTAAAATGATTTTTGTAATTGCGTTTTTTTCGAAGGGCATTGAATGCGATCCGCTGGCTACCGAGACGACGTTTAAGTAGCCTTAAAAGTCGAGTAATATTGGGCACTTATAATAAAGATTCCCGCTCTTCAGTACCAGAGGTTAACGTAAATGGGTTCGCGCCAAGCGCAATTAAAAAACTGGGCTAGACAGGTTTGGCCCTATGCCGATCGCGACCAGCTAGAGATTACCCCTGTCAGCGGTGATGCAAGTTTCCGTCGATACTTCCGTGCAGCGACACCAACGACTCAGTTGATCGCAGTCGATGCCCCGCCAGATAAAGAGAATTCAGAGCCTTTTGTCCGTATCGCCAAAGAGTGGTCTGAAAAAGGTATTCATGTGCCTGAGATAGTGGCAGATGATCTGACGTTGGGCTTCATGTTGCTGGAAGATTTTGCGGATCATCAGCTCTTGGATCGTCTTCAATCCGAAGGTGACGCGCCTTATCTTCAAGCTCTTGAGACACTGCTAGACATTCAGATGCTGCCGGCCGAGGGTTTGCCCAATTATGATGCTTCCGTTCTAACCCGTGAGATGAATCTGTTTCCCGAGTGGTTTTTGGGGGAGATGCTTGGTATTAAAGAGGGTTGGGGTGAGCTATTAGACACGACCTATCAAAGGTTGATTGAATCAGCATGTAATCAGCCGCAGGTCTGCGTGCATCGTGACTACCATTCGCGCAATTTGATGCCGTTAGCTGATGGCGGTCTGGGTGTGATCGACTTTCAAGATGCGTTAATTGGACCGGTCACCTATGACTTGGTGTCACTGTTGCGCGATAGCTACATTGAGTGGCCAGAGTCACGTGTCGCTGAATGGGTGGAGAACTATCGCCTGATGCTGATGGATGTAGGTTTCTCTTTGCCAGACTCTGCAGGGTTTAAAAAACAGTTTGATCTAATGGGGATGCAACGCCAGCTCAAGGTGTTGGGCATCTTCTCAAGGCTTTATCTGCGTGACGGTAAATCGGGTTACCTTAAAGATATTCCGTTGACCTTTAAATACCTCTACCGAGCCGCGTCGGCTCACTCGGAATTTTCCGATCTGAAAGAGGCGCTATCAGCGCTGATTCCAGCCATTCGCCAACATGAACTGCTCGGTCAGTATGTCGCTACAGATTGGCCTAAAGAGCGGTCTGAATTGTGAAAGCGATGATTTTAGCGGCGGGCTTGGGGACTCGAATGCGCCCGCTGACACTGACAACCCCTAAGCCTCTGATACCGGTTTTGGGAAAGCCTTTGATTGTTTATCAGATCGAGAATCTCGTTCGCGCAGGGATCACCGACATCGTGATCAATCACGCTTGGTTGGGCGAGCAGATTGAGCAAGCTTTGGGTAGTGGTGATCAGTTGGGTTGCTCGTTGCGCTATTCAGCTGAGCAAGAGCCTCTTGAGACAGCAGGCGGCATTCGCAAAGCACTACCGATGCTCAGATCAGACGGTTCAGATCAGCCATTTCTGTTAGTTAATGGCGATGTCTATCTCTCTCGAGAGTATTCTGAGCTGGATTTAACCTTGGATTCCGATGATCTCGCTAAGCTGTGGTTGGTTGATAATCCAAGCTGGCATCAGGAAGGCGATTTTGTCCTGTCTGATCAGCGAGTCTCGCTTCAGGGGGATCGTAAGCTGACCTTTGCTGGGGTTAGTCTGTTGCGCCCCACTCAGTTTGATTCGTTGGTACTCAATGAAAAAGCGGCATTAGCGCCCCTTTTACGCAGAATGATCGAGCAGTCTAAAGTGGCGGGTGCTAAGCTTGGCGGATATTGGAATGATGTAGGTACGGTGGATCGCCTTGCCGATGTTGAAATGTTTTTGAAAGAGGCGGGTTGATGAATCCTCAAGCCATAGGTGAACAAATTTTTCGATACCGTACGGGTGTCGTATTAGGTGCATTGGTAGGACTGTTTACAGGCGGTATCTGGGGTCTGATGTTTGGTGGGTTTTTAGGCTTCCAGCTAGAGCGTGGTATACGTTCCGCTAAGCAGATGGCACCGCAGTTAATATTCTTTCGAGCCACCTTTGCGGTGATGGGTCGTATCGCTAAAGCGGACGGTCGCGTCACCGAAGATGAGATTGCGTACGCGCGCTCCGTCATGGATCGAATGCAGCTGGATGAGTCCAAACGCAGAGAGGCAATAGACTATTTTACCGACGGTAAATCCCCCGACTTCGACCTTGATCCCCTGTTGCGTCCACTGGCTACAGTCTTTAGGCACCGTAATGACCTGCGAATGATCTTTTTCGAACTGCAGATGGCGGCGGCCTTTGCTGACGGTGAAATCAGCGATGCCGAGCGTTTGGTGATTGTCGACATCTGTCAGCGATTGGGCCTTAAACGCGATGCTATCGACGCTCTGATTCGTCGAATGCAGGCGCAAAGTAGTTTTCACCAACACTGGCAGGGTGGTGCGCCTACTCAGCAACGTATTGATGAGGCTTATGGTGTGCTCGGTGTCGATGCCAGTGCTACCGACGCGCAGGTCAAACGAGCTTGGCGTAAACTGATGAGCCAACACCATCCCGATAAGCTGGTTTCAAAAGGGCTGCCCGAAGAGATGATGCAACTGGCCAAAGAGAAGGCACAAGAGATTCAGGCGGCCTACGACCTTATTCGAGAGGTCCGGAAAGCCAGTTAACGGCCCATTAAAAGAGTCTTCAGTTTTTCTTTCTGTTGTCTCTTTTTGCACTGACTTAAAATGAACTAAATTCAATAGCTAGGTTAGACCCATGAAAGATTTTATGATTGCCCCCTCTATTTTATCAGCTGACTTTGCTCGCTTAGGTGAAGAGGTTGAAAACGTATTGGAAGCGGGGGCCGATATTGTCCACTTCGATGTGATGGACAATCATTACGTTCCTAATCTAACGATCGGCCCAATGGTCTGTAAGGCTCTGGTTAACCATGGTATTAAAGCGCCGATTGATGTGCATTTAATGGTTAAACCGGTCGATCGTCTTATCGGTGATTTCATCGAAGCGGGCGCTAGTTACATCACTTTTCACCCTGAAGCGTCTGAGCATATCGATCGCTCACTGCAGATGGTTCGTGACGGTGGTTGTAAGTCAGGTCTTGTATTTAACCCTGCGACGCCGCTTCACTACCTTGATCATGTAATGGATAAAGTGGACATGATTCTTCTTATGTCCGTGAACCCTGGTTTTGGCGGTCAGAAGTTCATTCCAGGAACGCTGGATAAGCTTCGCGAAGCGCGTCGTCGTATTGATGAGTCCGGTCTGGATATCCGACTTGAGATAGATGGTGGTGTGACCACCAGTAATATTGCAGAGATTGCTAAAGCAGGTGCAGACACGTTTGTCGCAGGCTCTGCGATCTTTAATACCGATGATTACAAAGCGACAATCGACACGATGCGAGCGGAGCTTGCAGCAACACGATGAAACTCTTTGCTGACCAAACCCCTAAGCTCATTATGTTAGATCTGGATGGCACCTTAGTTGATTCTGTTCCAGATCTAACCGTTGCCGTTGATCAGATGCTAGAAGCCGTTGGTAAACCCGAAGCGGGTGATGCCAAGATTCGCACCTGGGTCGGTAATGGAGCGCATGCTTTAGTAGCAAGGGCGCTGTCAGACTCTATGGATTACCCTGCCGGTCTTCAAGATACGGCTGAATATCATAAAGCTTATCAGTTGTTTCTTCACTACTACGAAGCCTCTAACGGCGTGACAGCTTGCACTTATCCAGGTGTAAAAGAGGCGCTGGCGCGTTGGCGTCAAAAAGGCATTAAGCTAGCGGTTGTGACCAATAAGCCAATGCAGTTCACAACGCCATTAATCGAAGGGGTAGGCATTGCGCACCTGTTTGACTTTGTGAGCGGCGGCGACACACTGCCTAGACGTAAACCAGAACCCGATCAGCTGCTCGATATTATGGCTAAGGCTGGTGTTAGCGCTGCAGAGTCGTTAATGGTCGGTGACTCTTCGAATGATATTGATGCAGCACATGCTGCGGGCGTCGCCGCTCTTGCGGTTCCCTACGGTTATAATCACGGTCGTCCTGTAGAAGAGTGTAACCCTGATCAGGTCGTTGAGTCTTTAGACTCATTTCATCACTGATTCCCAGTTAACTTTCAAGGATGTATGGTTAGTGCTTCATGGATAAGCTCTCCTTTTCGCTGTTCATTATTTTTGCCGGTCTCGGCAGTGGCTACCTGCTTCGCAGAGCAGTTGAAGCCTCTCTTATTAGACTCCCCTTTGCATTAACAGCACTCAGCCGCTTTACGCGCGACTTAGGAATTATGGTGATGATACCCATCGCATTTCTATTGGCGATATGGGTGCTTGAATTCACCGATACCTCTCTTCTGGCGCTGCCGTTGATCTGTCTCTTTGCTTTAATAGTGGGTGGTCTGTTGGGCTATGGCTTAGGACTCTTGAATAAGCAGGATCGTCCTGGTCGTGCTGTGATGGGCCTAACCACCAGCTTTGCTAATATTGGTGCCATGGGCTCTTTGGTGGTCTACCTCTTTTTGGGTGAAGCGGGCTTTGCATTGGTCACCCTCTATCGCCTGTTTGAGGAGATCTTCTACTTCCTGGTGGGCTATCCGGTTGCGCAGTGGGTGTCAGGTAAAGGAAGTGAAGGGCTGACGCGCTCTCAGCGCCTTGTTAAGGTGTTTAAACAGCCATTTCTTATCGCCATTCTTACGGCGTTTACCTTAGGTTTTCTGTTTAATCTGGGTGGAGTGGAACGCCCTCAGTTTCTAGATAGTGCGAATGATTGGGTGATACCTATCGGCACTTTTAGCATGCTGGTGTCAGTCGGCCTGGGGTTAAAAGTGACCAGTATCGCGCGCTACGCCAAATACTCACTGCAAGTCGCGATCACTCGTGTCACCCTAGTGCCACTGTTAACTGTATCAATGGCATGGCTGGTTGGATTGGGTGAATACGCGGGTGGCTTGGCGCTCGGTGTCGTATTGATATTGAGCTCAATGCCTCCCGCGGTCAACTCAGTGGTGGCCAGCGCTTACTACGATCTGGATGTTGATCTGGCCAACTCCAATTGGATTGTCTCCACTTTTTCAATGGCTTTGGTTGTCCCTTGGCTCTACTTCGCTCTGCATTTAATGCAATTGGTCTAGTGGTCCATTAAAAGGCTAAGGATTTTCCCTAAAGAGGTTGCGAACCCGATTGGGATTGGGCATCGTACAGCATCACGAAAAGATAACAGCGATTGTCAAAACAGTTGCGCGTGCACTGCAGGCACGAAGTAAGGAACTACCATGGATATTAAAGAGGCATTAGCCCTAGTTGTCGCGGGGCATCATCTATCACGTGATGAGATGACCGCGGCTATGCGCCAAATCATGACAGGTGAGGCGACCGATGCGCAGATCGGTGCGTTTCTAACAGCGCTTCGTATCAAGGGTGAAACGGTTGAAGAGATTACTGCAGCCGCCGATGTGATGCGATCTCTGGCCGTGCCAGTGAGCGTTGCAGACCCTCAAGCAGTCGACATTGTCGGTACGGGCGGTGATGGATCAAACCTATTTAATGTCTCCTCAGCGACCTCATTTGTGGTGGCAGCAGCAGGCGGTACCGTGGCAAAACATGGTAACCGTTCGGTCTCCTCAAAATCAGGTGCTGCAGACCTTCTCGAAGCAGCGGGCATTCATCTGGCGCTCAATCCAGAGCAAGTGGCTCGCTGTATTGATCAAGTGGGTGTCGGTTTCATGTTTGCACCTCAACACCACAGTGCTATGAAGCACGCGATTGGCCCTCGTCGTGAGCTGGCGATGCGTACGCTGTTTAATGTTCTTGGTCCTTTAACAAACCCGGCGGGTGCCAAGCACTACTTAATGGGTGTGTTTGATGAGTCGTTATGCCGTCCAATGGCTGAGGCATTGCGTAGCTTGGGTGCCGTGCACGCTTTAGTCGTTCACTCTAATGATGGTCTGGATGAGATCTCGCTAGCGACCACTACACAAGTGGCTGAGCTTAAAAACGGTGAAGTGACAGAATACGAAATTACAGCTGAAAGTGCCGGTTTAGAAGAACAAACTCTAGAAGGTTTACAGGTGGCCGATGCCAACGAAAGCCTCTCTTTGATTCGTGCGGCGATGAGCGGTGCTCATCCTAAAGCGGCCGATATGGTGGCGCTGAATGCCGGTGCCGCACTGTATGCTGCGGACAAAGTTGAATCATTAAAAGCGGGTGTCCAGTTGGCGGTTGAGACGATTGCCTCCGGTGCTGCGTTAGCGAAAATGGAAGAGCTGGCTCGCTTCAGTCAGGCGTTTAAGGAAGCCTAATGTCAAATATCCCTACGGTACTTACCCGAATCATTGATCGAAAATTTGAAGAGATCGCGGAGCGTTCACAAACCATCTCAATCGATGATTTGAAAGCTCAAATCGAAGCAAACCTAGGTGGCGCAACCGATCCGCGTGGTTTCGTAAAGTCGATGCAGAACGCATTAGCAGAAGGTCGCTCTGCCGTCATTGCTGAGATTAAAAAAGCGAGCCCAAGTAAAGGGGTTCTGCGTGAACAGTTCCTCCCGGCCGATATAGCGCAATCTTATGCTGCGGGCGGTGCAAGTTGTCTATCGGTATTGACCGATGTCGACTTTTTTCAGGGGGCTACCGAGTATCTCCAACAGGCTCGTGCAGCCTGCTCGCTACCGGTCATTCGCAAAGACTTTATCGTTGATGAGTATCAGGTCTACGAAGCACGCGCGATGGGCGCTGACTGCATACTGCTGATCGTGTCGGCTCTGGATGATGCCAAAATGAGAGAGCTAAACGATCTGGCTATTTCATTGGGTATGGATGTGCTGATCGAAGTACACGACCGTGAAGAGCTACTCCGTTCTCTACCGCTGGGCAACACGTTGGTGGGTATCAATAACCGTAATCTCCATACCTTTGATGTGAGTTTGGATGCAACTATTCAGCTGTTATCAGATATCCCCGAGGATCGCATCGTCGTGACAGAGAGCGGTATTTTGGGGCCCGACGATGTGGCGCTCATGCGTCAGCATCAGGTTAACTCGTTCCTAGTGGGCGAAGCGTTTATGCGAGCTGAAGTGCCGGGTGAACGCTTGGCTGAGCTGTTTAAATAAAAGGATTTTATTATGCATGTTGAAGTGAGCTGGGAAGGGGAAGAGCGCTTTAAAGCGATCACCGACTCTAAGTTTGAAGCACATATTGATCGTGATTTAGAGACTGGCCCTCGTCCAATGGAGTATATCCTAGTTGGGCTGGGTGGCTGTGCCAGTGTTGACGTCATGAGTATTTTGAAAAAAGCACGCCAAGATGTGGTGAGCTGTGTGGCCTCAATTGATGCTGAACGAGCGGACGCCGTGCCTGCTGTTTTTACTAAGATCCACGTGACCTTTAAGGTGACCGGACACAACCTTAAACCGGCAGCGGTTGAACGTGCGGCGCGCTTATCAGCTGAACAGTACTGTTCCGTCTCAAAGATGTTGGAAGGTGGCGGGGTAGAGATTACCCACAGTGTTGAGATCAACGACGCATAATCCCTCATTATATTTGCAAAAGGGCGCGTAGATCGGTAAGATCACGCGTCCTTTTTTATATCAACCTCCTTGCTTTTGGAGAGACCGTCTGTAAAGGGGCCGGTCACTGACGATCCAGAGGCTAACAAACCGTAAGGAGCTATAATGCGTCACTACGAAGTACTGTTCATGGTTCACCCGAACCAGAGCGAGCAAGTGCCTACAATGATCGAGCGTTACACCACTCTGATCGAAGGCGATAACGGCAAGATCCACCGTCTAGAAGACTGGGGTCGTCGTCAATTGGCTTACTCAATTAACAATGTACATAAAGCACACTACGTTCTTATGAACATCGAAGCGACTCAAGCTGTAATGGACGAGCTAGAAAACTTGTTCCGCTACAACGATGCTGTGCTACGTAACATGGTTATTCGCACTAAAGAAGCGATCACAGAGCCATCTCCAATCAAAGCTGCTGAAGCTCGTGAAGAGCGTAAGCCTCGTCGCGAAGAGCGTCCAGCGCCAGCTAAAACTGAAGAAACTGCTCCTGCAGCAGCTTCTGAAGAATAATTTAAGTAGGAGATATTCAGATGGCACGTTTTTTCCGTCGTCGTAAGTTCTGTCGTTTCACTGCAGAAGGCGTTACTCAGATCGATTACAAAGATCTAGACGTCCTAAAAGGTTACATCACTGAAACTGGCAAGATCGTACCTAGCCGTATTACAGGTACTAAAGCTAAGTACCAGCGTCAGCTAGCTACTGCTATCAAGCGCGCTCGTTACGTAGCACTTCTTCCATACACTGACGGTCACGACCGTTAATAGTGATTAATAGCTCTATAGCTATTTTTGGGTGATTGTTTAATTTTTACTGCAGGTATACCTGCAGCCTAAATGAGGTTTGAGAGATGGAAGTTATCCTCCTCGAGAAGATCGGTAAACTAGGTGCACTAGGCGACAAAGTTAACGTTAAAGCTGGCTTTGGTCGTAACTACCTGATCCCACAAGGTAAAGCAGTTTCTGCAACTGCTGCCAACGTTGCACGCTTCGAAGAGCGTCGTGCTGAACTAGAAGCGGCTGCTGCTGAAGCACTGGCTACTGCGACTACACGCGGTGAAGCTCTAGAAGGCAAAGAAGTGACTATCACAGCGACTGCTGGTGATGAAGGTAAACTGTTCGGCTCTATCGGTGCACGTGATATCGCAGACGCGATCACTGCAACTGGCGCTGAAGTAGAGAAGAGCGAAGTTCGTCTTCCAAACGGTGTTCTACGTAACGTCGGTGAATACGAAATCGTTGTTCAACTACACGCAGAAGTATCTGCTACAGTGAACCTTAAGATCGCTGCTGAGTAATCAGACGCTGTCTTAAAAAAAACCGCGCTTCGGCGCGGTTTTTTTATGTCTAAACAGGTATAGTTATCGGCTCTAATCATTTTATTTCTGTAGTAATTAGACCATGCTCGATTTTCAAGACGACGATCTCACACAGGCCAAAGTACCTCCACACTCGATAGAAGCGGAGCAGTCGGTACTCGGTGGCTTGATGCTCGATAACAACGCATGGGACGTTGTATCGGAAGTCTGTCTTGAACAGCATTTCTACACGGGTGGGCATCGCATGATGTTCCGCACCATGCAGAAGTTGATTGATCAGGGTCGTCCTATCGATGTTGTTACTCTCTCTGAAGAGCTGGATCGTACCGGTGAGCTCGAACGAGCTGGCGGGTTAGAGTACTTAGTCGATCTTGCGCGTAATACGCCTAGTACATCCAACATTCGAGCCTACTCAGAGATCGTTCGTGATCGTGCCTTGCTGCGCCAGATGATTTCGATCTCCACAGAGATCTCAGACTCCTCCTTCTTCCCTGATGGTCGCTCGGCCGATGAGGTGTTGAATGAGGCGGAATCTAAGATTTTTCAGATCGCCGAAAATCGCCCCAGCCAGAGTGGCCCTCAATCCGTTAACCCGCTGCTAAAAGCGGCCGTTGAACGTATTGATGAGCTGTTCAGTAATGGCGATGCGCTAACCGGTCTTACCACTGGCTTTGATGACCTTAACGAGCGCACGGGTGGCCTGCAGTCATCCGACTTGATCATCGTTGCCGCCAGGCCGTCGATGGGTAAGACCACCTTCGCGATGAACCTGGTAGAGAACGCCCTTATGGGTGACGATAAACCGATTCTAGTGTTCAGTCTTGAGATGCCCGCCGCTCAGTTGATGACGCGTATGTTGTCGTCACTGGGACGCATTAACCAGACGCGTGTGCGTAATGGTCAGTTGGAAGATGACGATTGGCCTAAGCTGACGGCGGCCGTCAATATGTTGAAGAACAAGCCTCTCTATATTGATGATCAGCCGGGGATTAGCCCCAATGAGATGCGTACCCGGGCTCGTCGTATTGTGCGTGAACATGGCGAGATCGGCATGATCATGGTCGATTACCTTCAATTGATGCAGATTAAAACCGGTAAGAGCGAAGGGCGTACCGCCGAGATCTCTGAGATCTCCCGTTCATTGAAAGCCCTAGCAAAAGAGATGAGCTGTCCGGTTGTGGCGCTTTCCCAGCTTAACCGATCACTGGAGCAGCGCCCCAATAAACGCCCAGTGAACTCTGACCTTCGTGAATCGGGCGCGATTGAGCAGGATGCCGACGTCATTATGTTCATCTACCGTGATGAAGTGTACAACGAAGACTCACCTGAGAAAGGCGTTGCCGAAATCATTATTGGTAAGCAGCGTAACGGCCCGATCGGTACCACCCGATTGGCCTTTATCGGTAAGTACACCCGCTTCGAAAACCTAGCGCACAGCTACGAATACCCACCGGATGAGTAAGCAGTACTGCAGTGACTGGCTTTAGCCTGTCATCTGCTGTTGCAGTATTTTCCAGAAATTCAGTATTAATTGAGAGCGGGTGACAGGCTGAAGCCAGTCACCAATTACAGGAAAACCGCTGAGATAGTGTGGTGGCAGACCTCTGGTATGACACCGTTTAATAGAACTCCGTCAGGTGAAACGGCTCTAACGCTCTCATCGACTTGCTCCAGCGAGCAAGGTCACCACTACTGAAGGGTTCAAACTCCGGTAATCTAAACTCGATGTACTCCAGCGCCACTTCTAAACAGAGTTGCCCTAAACCTACCTGACCGTTAAGAGCATGGGGTGGGTTCAGTTTTAACTCGTTCAATGTACGTTCAATAGCACTGCTTCTGCGAATGGCCAGCTCGTTACCTTCGTTAGCACTCGCTCCCTCAAAACGCTTGTTGAAGGCCAGCCAAAAGGCGGCATCGATCAACCCCATTGCTTTTCCGGCTAAAGCGAGCTCTTGATAGAGTCGGTTAGCAGGCAGCAAGCTTGGGTCTGGTTTACGTCGTTCTAAATAGTGAATGATCAGTTGAGTCTCAGTCAGTGAAGTACCATCATCCAGCAGTAAAACCGGCACGCGGGACATGGGATTCGCTTGAATCAATTCGGGTGTGTCAGAGGGCGGGTCGACCCAGTGCATCGCACACTCATCGTCTAAGCCTTTCAGCATCAGAGCAACACGAACAATGCGGGCATAGGGTGAGGTGGGTGTCAGCATGAGCTGCATGGTTAAGCTTCCTTCATTAGATTGGCTCTGAACTGTTCTGGCAGTGTCACCACTTTGCGTGCGTCGTAATCAAAGAAAACAATACCCGTTTTAACGTGTGCTATCTCAACAGCGGTCGCTTTGTTGGTCATCAAATAGAAGATATCGCAGCCGTACTTATTGAAATCCCCAACGGTGATGTCGATCTGGATCTGGTCACCGTGAAAGCCCTCTGCCTTATAGACAATGGCGCTGTCGGTCATGATGATGCCAAGACCCTCTACATCCATTTCGGTGTAGCCATACTGTCTGAAAAAACGGGTACGTGCCTCGTGAACAAAGCTCAAAACCGAATCATTACCTAAGTGGTTGCCGTAGTTGATATCGCTGATACGAACATCCATCACCGTCGAAAAGAGGTAATTATCGGGCATCTCAATTTTAATGCGCGCCATGGGTTGTAAATCCTTCTTGTAACACTAATCCCTATGTGAGAACTTAGCCTGTTCTTGTACACAGCACTAGTGCTTTTAAGGAATTCTTATGTCATCCGCTTCAACCAATGTAAAACTCTACCCTGTCGCTCAAGCGTTAGGGGCTGCGACGCCACCTATCATCATCTCTTTGGGTGGGCTTGTGAGTCTTTCACTGAATGCTCCACAAGATCTGGTTACCATGCCGGTGTTTCTGTTCAATCTTGGGGTTGCGCTCAGTACCTTACCGGCGGCCTTTATGGTGCGCCAGTTTGGTCGTAGGGCGGCTTACATTTTGGCAGCCTTGGTTTGCGTAGTCGCGGGAGTCGTTGCGGGAGCGTCGATCATCAATCAGTCGTTTATCTGGTTCTGCAGTGGCACTTTCTTGGCAGGTTTCTACGCAGCGCATGTGCAGAGCTACCGGTTTGCGATTACCGAAGGGGTGGCAAGTGAAGAGCAAGGTAAGGCGATATCGCGTGTCATGATTGGTGGACTAGCGGCTGCCATTATCGGTCCTCAGGTGGTTGTCTGGACCGAAGGTGCGCTTGAGGCACAGTATGCCGGCAGTTTTCTGTCGATGTCTGTTCTGGGGTTGTTGGCGGTTCTGTTACTGACACAACTCAAACCGGTTGAGTCGATGTCTAAAGCTAAATCCGGTGGGTCTAAGTTAGAAGCGCTCTCTCTGCTCAAGCGCCCGGCCTATCTGACGGCGGTAGCGGCGGGTGTGGTTTCCTATGGTTTAATGGCCTTTGTGATGACGGCGGCACCGATCGCCATGGTCTCCCACGGCCACGAAGTGCATCAAGCGGCACTGGGGATTCAGTGGCATGTATTGGCGATGTTTGCACCGAGCTTCTTCACCGGTAAGTTGATGGCAAGGTATGGTAAAGCGCGTATCACGGCGATTGGATTGTTGCTTATAGCACTCTCGGGAGTGATCGCTCTGTTTGGTTTGGAGTTGACCCACTTCTGGGGATCGCTGATTCTGTTGGGTATCGGTTGGAACTTCGGTTTTATCGGGGCAACCGCGTTGGTTGCGCAGAGTGTTCCGGAGGAAGATAAGAGCGTCGCGCAGGGTTTGAACGACTTTTTGATCTTCTCGATTGTAGCGATCGGCTCATTTATGTCCGGTTTGCTGTTAAATTCGACCAGTTGGCAGGTGCTTAATCTTGTGATCTTCCCGATCGTTGCGTTGGTGCTCGGTTTGATGCTGTTTAATCAAAAGCGTTCTAATCGAGGCTAAGTTGGCCTGAAAATTGCCTGTTGATCTTGAGGGCTTTTTTCTACTGTTATTGGCCCATTTTCTTTGAAAAAGCGTTGTATTTTTGCAAATCCACCTTGGTTTTTTGCAATTTGCAACGCAAAGTGATTTTTAAACGTATTGCGATAGGCCAGAATAATGCTCACTCAAAACGAGATTTATGAAAAATTAGCACGGAAAGCGGCGCTTTTAATGGTCTTGCTCTCTGTGCCTGGATTAGCCTTGAGTCTCTATGGTGCGCTGATTCATGATGCCGCATTTGTTCCAGTCATGGTGCAGACTCTTCTTGTTCTATTTCTAGTTTTAGCTGCGATTCCTGCTATACCGATGGGCTATAAACAACGCCTACTCGTGACGGTAGTCGTCCTATTCATCTTGGGGGCGGTTGCCACACTGCGTTACGCTAATCCAACGATTGGTTATACCTACACCGTTATTATTTCGTTGACAGTTGCGCTGATGCTATCACGCTTGGGTGTCTATTTAGCCTTAGCAGCCATGAACCTCTTAGTCGGTGTGGTGGCAGTGTCGTTGTTTGACCTAACGCCGGTGCGTGTGGCACTTCAGTTTATAACCTTTACCGGTTTTACGGCGATTGGGCTAGAAATAATCTTCACGCTAATAGGTTTTTATAAGCAGCAAAGCGAAAGGCTCGATAAAGAGAAATTACGCCAACGGGTTGTATCGGAAGCAGCGAATGTTGCATTCATTGAGTTTGAATATGCAACAGGTCTTCTCTTCAATGATTCAACGAATGCCGCTCGTCATGGACTTAAAGCCAGCGACAGCCCAATACTACTCAGTGATTATGCACATCAATTCCCAGCTGATAGCTGGTATAAAGTACAGTCAGTCATTTCGGATTTTTCACAACAGCCTGAGGGCAGTGCCGTCAACTTTGTTCATTCCATGATCACGCAGCCGGAGAATCAACTTTGCCACTATCGCGTGACGGGTGTGAACATTAAGCATGACAATCAACTCCGCTTTATCGGAATCAGTGCGGATGTTACTGATGAAATCGACGGCCTGACTGAGGCTTATAATTTAACGGATCAAATCAACCTTGTATCGAATGCAGGTGGTGTTGGTTTGATCGAGTTTTTCCCGGAAACTAAAACCTTTAAATGTAATTTTGAAGTCTCACAACGACTTGGGATAGAGCCCAGTAAAGAAGAGCACCCTGTTGATCTCTTTTACGCTTATCAGACGCAGGAGATACGGCAGGCCTTCCTTAAGCCCAGAGAGGAGTTAGCAGATTCCACTACAGGTAAGCTGCAATCCTTTGTGCACCCATTTTATTTACCCAGTGGTGAACTTCGTCACTATCGTGTGTCTCGAGTAAAAAGAGAGCTCAAAGGCAGAGTTTCATTTCTTGGCCTATCGCTCGATATCACTGAGGAGTATGCATCTAAAGCTGTCGCAGAAGAGTCCGCAAACAATTTACTAGCCGAGCAAGAACGGCAAAAGCAGATGTATGCTGTGATTGGCCATGAATTGCGGACACCCGCGGCCAGTCTGCAGATGATGCTAGATGATCTTGAAGAGGGGGAAATGCTGGATTCTCACCTTGTCGGTAGCAATATTGAGCACCTATTGGGTGTAATA
>CATEEE010000108.1 GCA_949499045.1 Marinobacterium sp. xm-d-530
AAGGGAGATCGCTTCGCACTTCGTGCTAGCTCCTACAATAACGATCGACACGGGGTCTGACCCAGAATTCTGTTGGAGCCTTATTGAACATGAGGCGAGTGGGTGTCTGGCTGAAGCCAGACACCTCTATGAAGCGCATCGAGGCCTTGTTAAGACCGCTCCAACACTCTAGGACCGGTCCAACGATTAAAGTCCCGCTTTATCCAACGCCTCTTTCAGATAATCCAAGGTGCGATCAACGTTCATCAGTTTATCGATACCAAACAAACCAATACGGAAGGTACAGAAACCTTCCGGTTCATCACACATAAGTGGGACACCCGCTGCAATTTGGAAGCCCGCTTGAGCGAAGCGTGAGCCATTTTGTATATCACCTTCTGTGGTATGATTCACAATCACGCCTGGTGCACCGAATCCATCAGCTGCAAGGCTCTTAATACCGCGCGAAGCTAACAAGTCACGAGCCTCTTTACCCAGACGGGCTTGAGCCGCCTTAAGCTCCTCAAAACCGAATTTTTCAGCTTCAGCCATTACATCACGCAGTTGGCGCAGACCATCAGTCGGCATAGTTGCATGGTAGGCGTGGCCACCGTTCTCGTAAGCTTCCATAATCTGAAGCCACTTTTTAAGGTCGCAGGCAAACGAGTTGCTGGTGGTGTTTTCAATCGCATCACGCGCACGTTGACTCATCATGACAAGGCCAGCACAAGGTGAACCACTCCACCCTTTCTGTGGCGCGCTGCACAACAGATCTACCCCCAGAGCTTTCATATCCACCCAGATGGCACCTGAGGCGATACAGTCGAGTACAAACAGTGCACCGACTTCATGTGCCGCATCAGCAATCGCTTTAATGTACTCATCCGGCAGAATCATACCGGCTGAGGTTTCCACGTGTGGGGCAAAGATTACATCTGGGCGCTCGTTACGAATTGCATCAACCGCTTCTTCGATTGGGTAAGGAGAGAGTTGCGCTTGAGCATTATCTGAATCAAAACGCGCTTTAAGCACCAACTCTTCACGCGGCAAATTGGTCATCTCAAAAATTTGAGTCCAACGGTAACTAAACCAACCGTTGCGAATCACCATCGCTTTTTTGCCGTTGGCAAACTGACGAGCGACCGCTTCCATACCAAAAGTACCACTGCCTGGAACAATCGCGACAGCATCTGCGTTGTAAACAGATTTTAATTGACCCGATAGATCACGCATAACATGCTGAAATGCGTTTGACATATGGTTAAGAGAACGGTCTGTGTAAACAACCGAGAATTCAAGTAATCCATCTGGATCAACGTTTGGCAGTAGACCTGACATGGTATGTCCTTATTATTAAATCAATTAACACATAATGCGAAAGAACCGCTTTTGAATCAAGGCTTGGTGAGGCGGTTTACAGCGTCTTGATAACGGTAACTATTTATCAAAAGACGAACCTCTTCTCTAACAGTGCTTTCAAGGTTCTGTTCACAAGCTGCAAATTGACTCTCTATACGATCTGGCTCAAAGCTTTCAAGCGCTTGAATTAAATCACTTAGATCAACAGAGCACTGTTTTTGACTGGCATCATCAGATTGTATTTCTGTTTTATCAGCACCTAAATAGTCATGAATATCAGAAAGCGTCTGTTTGATAATACTCTGATACTCCGTTCCAACAGTTCGGTACTGTTCAATATCACCCTCTACCCCTTCAGAGAGAATAGCCTGTTCATAATAGCTACAGAAAAGAGAGAGTTTTACGACCCCCAAGATAGAACTAATGCCACGCAGTTTGTGAAGATAATCTTTAAGATCTGATAGCGATCTGGAATCGATCAGCTGGTTCACTTCACCTAGGTTTTGGTAGAGTTCCATAAATTTGTGAAGCTGAAGGTTATAGGCCTCAGAGTCAGACCAAAAGGTCTGCCCTTTTGCGCTGTCAAAATAAGCGGCTGTTTGCCAATCTAAATCATCTGAAGAAACGGTAGGGCTCTCTGACTTAAAACCAGAATGTGAATAATTCGTGACACGATTTATTTCAGAGGCCAACTGATCCGACGTAAACGGTTTGGGTAGAAAACCGACCATCCCAACATCTGATGTTCTTCGTTGTTGCTCCTCGGTTACACCTGCAGACACGGCAATAATGGGGATATGTTTAAACAGTTTCTGCTCTTTGATAATGGTCGCTGTTTCAAACCCATCCAGAATAGGCATCTGTAGATCCATCAAAATAACATCAACCACCCCATTCAGCTCATACAATGTGGCCAGTGCTTTTTGACCTGACAAAGCTCTATCGACCCTAGCACCCAGGTCCTCCAGGAGACCTGACGCCAACTCTAAATTGATCTCTGAATCATCGATGACTAAGACATTCAAATCATCTAATCGATATTCCGAATTATCTGACCGCTCAGAAAACATATTCAGTTGTGATTGATTAGAGAGAC
Source organism: Marinobacterium sp. xm-d-530 (assembly GCA_949499045.1). GTDB lineage: Bacteria > Pseudomonadota > Gammaproteobacteria > Pseudomonadales > Balneatricaceae > Marinobacterium_E. The sequence goes on from CATEEE010000108.1 coordinate 2,435, forward strand.
CGAAGGGCAACGTCACAGAAAAAACGGACCCTTCACCCAATGTAGACTTAACATCAACTCGACCGCCCAAAAGTTTTACGAGGTGTTTAACAATGGATAACCCTAACCCCGTTCCACCATAGGATCTGTCCACACCACTATCAGCTTGAGAAAATGGATCAAACAGATCTTTTAACTTCTCCTTTGCAATACCAATGCCTGTATCGGTTACACGAAACTCTAACTCAAATTGATTGTCTGAAATGTGCGGATCACTACTGCAGATGACTTCTAATTTAATGCTGCCTTGGCTGGTGAATTTGGCCGAATTACCCAGTAAGTTGATCAAAACCTGCTGCAATCGAAAATCATCACCAAATAGATGATTAATACTTGGATCAATGCTGGGCATCTTTAATGAAACTTGATCATTGAGTAAAAGAGGTTGAATGGTCAGCTTCACATCATTCAGTAACTGATTCAAATTAAAGGGACGATTATTAACTTCAATAGCATTAACTTCAGCTCTTGTTACCAAAAGCAGATCATTAATGGTGGTCGAAAGCTGCCCACCAGAGGAAAGAATTTGGTTCAATATTTTCTGCTGCTTATCTCCAACACCGAGGTTTTTTAAGCGTTGAGATAAACCTAACACTGCATGAAGCGGAGTTCTTAATTCATGAGTAACATTGGCAAGAAATTGCGATTTAAAAGCATCCGCCTGTTCCGCTTTCTGTTTAGCCAAAAGCAGCTCTTCACGTGACTGAACAAGCGCAGTAACGTTTTGTGCTCCCCCTTCCGCAAGCACAAGATTACCCTTTCCATCTCGAGTAAAATCACCAAACCAGCGTATGTAAGATGGCATCAAATCATCTGCTAATCGCACCTCAAGGTCAAAATTTTGACCTAGCCGAGCAAAAGCCCAAGCTTTTTTAAATTTGGATTGATCCTCTACTGCAATAAGATCAATAAATGCATCCCAATTTATTAAATCGTTGCTATCAACTAGATTAAGCAGGCGTTTGAGTTCTGATGATAGGCGAAATTTTTTTAGCTCAGGATACCAATACCAGCTACCCACTTGTGCCAGCGCTTGAACGCGCTGGAACTGTTTTAGCTTGGCATTTAAAGAGAGAGTTTCAATATCGCTGCTAAATAGAGTAGGCGCTAGAGAACAACTATCTATTGGCTGAAGTGAGTCACCCTCTTCCCATCTAATAACGGCCCTGAATTTGCTAAAGTCTTTTTCTAACCCTTGTGCAAGATTAGCGGCGGTTGTGCCTAACCATTCACCCAATTCTTGATAAGAGAAGGCGATCGTTGCCAACTTAGGATGAGCTCTTTGTCCTGCTTGAGTGTTGCTGTAGCCGATGACCGAAATCGAAGATCCAACCTCTAATCCCTGTCGACTAATCCCTTCATACGCACCCAGTGCAAGCTCATCAGTAGCACAAATGATACAGCTCGGCGGGTTTTTGATCTGTAAAAGATGCTGTGTCATCGATAAACCCTGGCTATGAATTGGGTGGCCACTCAATATTAAAGAGTAATCAATCTCTAGCTCGAGCTGGTTCATACCCGCAACAAATCCTGACAGGCGCTGCTGGCCATAAGACATGGTCTCAGAGCCATTTAAAAAAGCGATTCGGGTATGCCCTAGTTGTGCTGCTTTTAAAACAGCGAGTCTCATAGCACCAAAGTTATCAGTATCAACCCAATGGTAACCATTTTGCTGATTGTCTGAGCCAAACAACACAAAGGGTATGCCCAACTCTTTAAGTGTCAATAAGCTACTCTTGTGATCATTCAGGCGTGGTATGATGATTGAGTTAGGTTGATGATGAGCCACTAACCTATGATAGATATCAATGTCCTGTTCAGAGCCATGATTATTGAAGAATGCCACTTCTAAAACGCCTGAACGTTCCTCAATGTACTGCTTAACTGCTGGAATTAACTCACCCAGATAACAGTCCCTTGCACCGCTCTGAATCCAATCACTGGGCAGCGGAAAAAGTACTTTGAATTGCGAACGAGGTTGTTTCATAACATCATCTATTTTTTTCGTAGTCTTCAGTCTATACCAATCAATACAATAAACACCCCAAACTTTAAACTTTAAACTTTATTAACATGAGTCATCTATGACATATCAACAGATCGGTAACCTCCTGCTTCTATCTCTGTTATGGGGTGGCTCATTTCTATTTATCGGTATTGCCGTTCAAGAGATAGATCCCCTTTTACTGGTGTTTTTGAGGGTAATGATTGCAGCCGTTGTTATGTTAAGCCTACTTCCCTTTTTTAAAGTCCAGCTTCCAAGAGAAATGGATATCTGGAAGAAGTTTTTTGTCATGGGACTCCTCAATAACGTCATCCCTTTTACCTTCATCTTTTATGCACAAACTCTGATCAGTGTCTCGTTAGCCTCTATCATCAATGCCATGACTCCGATCTGCACTTTTATTGTGTTAGCGCTATTTAAAGAGGAGTTGCTCAAACCAAATAAAGTCATTGGTAGTCTGCTGGGCGTACTAGGCGTCACACTTCTTAGCGGCCTAACCCAATTGGCTCTACACACCGATCCAATGGGTGTCCTGTTCAGTTTTCTAGCCACAGTGAGTTATGGATTTTCTGGGTTATGGGCGAAACGGCACCTTACCGGACGTAACTCGATTCAATCCGCCACAAGCCAATTGACCGCCTCAACTCTTATTATGATTCCCGTTCTGCTGATGACCTCAACCGAGTTACCCAACACGCTCCCCTCTTTTGGCGTGATGGCTTCAATATTGGCTCTGTCGGTGGCATCGACAGCCTTTGCTTACATACTCTTTTTTGAGTTAATCAGTAAAGCGGGCGCCGCTAACGCCATGCTGGTCACTCTGCTTGTTCCTATCAGTGGAACTCTGCTTGGTATCAGCGTTCTCAATGAGACGATAACTCTGATTCAAGTAATGGGTGGCTTGTTCATTGGTTTAGGGCTACTAATCATTGATGGACGACTGTTTAAACCTCTACAAAAGAGATAAAACAACCTACCTTTAATAGTCTATAGTTAGTGTATTAACTCTAAGTGGTTGTTGAGACAGAATCTTGATACGAAATTCGATTAAAACCAAAACCATTCTTGGCGTCGCGGCCATTGAGGCCGTCTTACTGATTACCTTGATCGTGATGATGCTGGGTTTTATTCGAGATACCAACTTCAACGAGATGGATAAGCGCGCTAACGCGACAGCAAACCTATTTGCGATTACCGTTAAAGATGCCGTTCTCTCATATGATTTTGCATCACTAAACGCCTTTGTCGATGAGGTCATGAAGAGTGATGACATACTCTATGCTCGTGTCCTCGATCAGCAGGGTCGAACCCTAACCCAATCGGACACCATTTCGCCCGGAGAACTAGATACCCAAGCGTCTGAAGTGGATGATGGGATATTTGATGCAAAGGCGCCAATTGAAGTGAATGGTGAGTTCTTCGGTACCGTTGAGGTTGGGTTTAGTATTCACCCTATCCTAAATACCATCGAAGAGGCAAAACGTTGGAGTTTAGCCATAGCCCTCTTAGAGATGGTACTGGTAGCCATATTCTCTTTTCTATTAGGGCGCTACCTAATCAACAAACTATCGTTACTTCGTGATGCTGCAGAGACCATTAGTCGAGGCGAGTTAAAAGCTCAAATTAAGGTCAGCGGGAACGACGAAATCGATGTCGTAGCAACGGCATTCAACCGAATGAGCTCCACACTTAAGGCGACACGAGAGCAGGAAAAGACCCTAGAACAGCAGCTGCGCAATTTGAATGAGGAATTAGAAAATAAAGTTGAACAGCGCACCCTGGCACTATCAGAAAAAAACCATCTGCTCGAATTAGCCAACCATGAAATCAAGGCCGCACAAGCCAAACTGATTGCCGCTGAAAAACAGGCCTCGCTGGGTATTCTAGCATCTGGCATTGCTCATGAAGTGAACAATCCGCTTTCGATTGTTCGTTCTAACATTGACACCTTACGTGATTACATAGAGCTGTGTGTTAGCGCGATAGAGCACTTTAAAAAAGAGTCGATGAATCCTGATCAACTCAATTTAATCCTAGAAAAAGCTGATTTTGATTACCTTTCAAAAGATTATCGATCACTGACAGATGAATCGGAAGCCGCTATTTTGCGAGTGACACTGATTATCTCGCAACTCCGTAATTTTGAGTTAAACCGAGAGGAGTCAGAATTAGAGTTTGTAAACCTAAGAAACCTTGTTAATCAAGCGGCTAATCAAGCGTTAGAGCAGCTGCCCGATCGTTCAAAGAGTAACTGTCAGATACTAATTCAACTCCCCGACTCTCTATTCATTCGAGCCAAGTCACGCTTGGCAATCGATGCAATATCAGGTGTGGTCACCAATGCGCTTCAGGCTGTTCCCCCTGAGAAAGAGGCTCTGATCAACATTCAATGTGAAAAACAGGGATCAAAACTCAAACTGACCATCGAAGATAATGGCATAGGTATAGAGCATAAAGACATCAAAAACATCTTTGATCCTTTCTTTACAACACGCGAAATTGGGGCCGGAACAGGTTTGGGGCTATTCAAGGTGCAGACCCTGATGAAAAGCATGGATGGTGACATTGAGCTGGTGAGGGCTAAACCAAATGCCCTATTCCAGCTCACGTTCCGAATGGACTAGTATCGCGGCCTTTTCAAGACCGCGATTCTTTTAAGTTTTATCGAAGATGCTTAATCCAACAAACTATCCAAAAGCGTCAGATTAAGTGCTCGCACATCATCCCAATCGCTATCATTTGCGGCTTTCAGTGACTTAATACCCAACCCTGATAACGCAGCTTTGCCCTCTTTAGAACTGGCCATATCAGCCAATACCTCTGAGACTCTCTTTGCAAGTTCTGCATCCACTTCGGGGTGGTTAGCAAAAGCGTGGGGGGTATACTCTTCGGTTTTCCAAAGCACTCTTAGTTGGCTCTTAACCTCATCCCGAGAGTTGTTAAACGTGCGTCCAATACCCCCACCTGCCAAGAAAAACTCACGGGATACACCCAAGTAAACGGAGTCATGCGAACTGACATAACGGGGGGTGATGTTGATTCCCATTTTTGCCAACTCACCACGAGGTACCAGGGATGCTGCAAAGGCTGCCGGTGAAGGGAAAGCGACCTCTTTTCCCTCTAATTGACTTAGTTCAGTGATTGAACTCTCTTTGCTCGTCACCAGTAAGCCCTGAATCTTCTTATCGGCACGATGCGCAAGTGCTTGGTAGCCTTTGTGTTCATTAAAGAAGGTAAAGTGGTAAGGATTCATGTAGGCAAAATCGTACTGACCTTCCATTAAGCGCTTTTCAAAGGTGGGAATATCCGTAGCAGTAGCAAACTGAAACTGCACACCGGTTTGAGTTTCAAGATGCTTTAGAACGGGCCCCCACACTTTGGCTAACTTAGTCGCTGACTGCTGCGGTACGACACCAAAAGTAAACGTCTCTGCCCAAACTTGTCCGCTGATAGCCGTCGCCAACACACCGACTGACGCGAAACGCTTCAATAACTTATTCATCACCATTTACCTCTTAACTATTGATTACTTTGACCGATTGAGAGAGCAAAAACGCTTCAATGCTGTCGATTTTTAATGGTTTTGCCAAGACAAGATCAGCGCCTGCTTTTAATAATTGATCTCGCTCGCCCCCGATGGTTGCTGCAGTCACACCAACAATCAGTGCATCAACATCCATAGACCTTAGGATTTTAATCATCTCTGCGCCATCCATTACCGGCATCATTAGGTCGGACAGAATAAGGTCAAAGGAGTGCAGCTTAGTTTTTTAAAGACCTTCATCCCCGTTGGAGGCTGTCACAACCGATGCCCCTTTTGACTCGAACATTTTTTTCGTTAACAGCTGTATTGTTAGGTTATCCTCAACGACCAAAACAGAGATGCCCTCTAACAAGGAACTTTCTAGCTTTAGTGGCTCTGGTGTGGGTAGAGAATCATCAGTTTCTTCAATACCTAGCGTCAGTGTAAAGCTAAAGCAACTCCCAGTTTTGCCGTCGCTCTCTAATACCAGTTGACCACCCAAATTAGTCACTAACTCATTACAGACACTGAGACCAATACCTGTGCCCTCAGTTTGGCTATCACCCCGAGTGAAGCTTTCAAATACCCGAGATTGAAGCTCGGGATTAATGCCCTTACCATCATCGGCAATAGAGACTGTAAGACGAACAGTGCTTGAGTTAATGGGCTGAAGATCGGCCGAGACAGTGAGCGTTTTACAGGCGCTGTGCGTGATGGCGTTTCGCATTAGGTTTGAGATAATTTGACGTAGCGCCTTTTCAGAAGATTTAACGCGCGCCTCACCAACATCTATTTGATCGACTAAACGAATTCCATCCGCATAGGCATTTTGTCGATAGCTGGTCACTAACCCACTGAATAACTCAGCTAGATCAACTGAGTCTATGTTCAGGTCACGACCAGAACCGGCTCGAGCAACCAGGCTCATATCATCAATAAGAGAGAGAGTATGTTCAACATTAGCTCGGATGAGGTTGAGATTTATTGAATCTCTGTTCACTAACTCCATCATGATGATCGATACCGGCGTGCGGATCTCATGGCCTAAAATGGCAAAGACATCCGCCTCACGCTGTTTAGACTGTTCAGAAAATTTAAGCGCCTGCTGAAGCTCTTTGGTTTTCATATCAACTTCCTGAGCTAAGTTTTCCTGATTTTTAGCCATGAGTGATTGCGCTTCAACTAACTCCCTACGCATGACTTCAAGCAGCTTAGCTAATTGCGAAAGCTCATCATGCCCAATAACCTTCACCTCAGTATGAAGGTCCCCCTTAGCAATAGTATCGACGCTTTTTGAGAGCTCTCGGATACGACCAGTCAGGTACCGACCCAGTAGATATGAAAAAAAGGCTACCAGCAGAAGACCGCCAATTGCGATTTGAAAGCCTAAGAGCTTGGCAAAGTTGGAGTTGTCATCAACGATTGAGTCGTCATAGGTAAATTCCACCCAACCAAAAGATTGTTGATCAATAATAATAGGTATTTGAACATCAAAAACCTGTTCAAACTCGGCTAACTCATTTCGTGTTTGGCTCGCCATAACACGGTCGTTGGCGACAATAACTGAAACACCCAAGACCGTTTCACGCAGCATGAATTGGGTGATTGCAGACTCTACCTCTGCAATATCAAAGCTGATGACCGCGTTAGTGATTGACGAGGTAAATAGCTCAGAGATTTCTTGTGCCGACTCTTCGTAAAGTGCCTTGTTGGTATCACGAACAATGGACGTCTCTGTCAGGATCAAAAACGAGAATGCACAAATCTCTATTAAGGCCACACCTATAATTGTTTTAGCACTGATACTTAACCTGGACAAAAATTTAAACATACTGCGCTCTAAATTTTATTGAATGCAATATGTAAGCAAGCATCGTGCCAACTAATTGGTCATTAAAGTTTATGCGAGAAGGTATCGCGGCTTTTTAAGACCGCGATAAATATCGTAGGAGCTAGCCCAGTGGGCGAAGCGAAGTAAGCGTTAAAACGAAGCAGACAGTGTATAAAAAAGGTAACCCGCATAACCTATGTAGACGGCCACTAACAGCCCACCTTCGACACGGTTAATACGACGACGCCCTAACACACCGTAGCCCAAAACAAACAGTGAAAGGGTTAAGACGCCCATAATTGTCCAATCACGGTAGAGTGCAGCGGCTTCAATGCCCAAAGGCTGAATAGCACCCGCTATCCCAACAACGGCAAGCGTGTTAAATAAGTTAGATCCAATGACGTTACCCAAGGCTAAATCATGCTCGTTCTTCTTGACCGCAATGATTGATGAAGCGAGTTCAGGCAGCGAGGTGCCAATGGCAACGATGGTCAAACCAATGATCAAATCACTGACGCCTAATGCCATCGCAATATCAACAGCGCCCCAAACCAACAGACGTGAACTAGCAATCAAAATCACCAGCCCTAGCGCCAACCAAAACAGTGCTCTATTAAGAGGAAGATAATCGTCATCTTCAAATTCGGATTCAAAATCAGCAGAGAGCGTGTCATTTTTGGATTTCATGCCTGAGTAGATAGACCAGCCCATGATCAGAGCAAAGACAAACAGCATTAAAAAGGCATCAAAGCGGGAGATTTCTAAATCGTAAATCAACGCACCAACCAGCAAGGTTGCCAGTGCAAGAAGGGGAAGTTCCGTCTTTAAAATCTTGGACTTAACACTGATAGGACTCAATAGAGCGGTAATACCCAAAATTAATGCAATATTCGTGATATTCGAGCCAAAACCATTACCAATTGCTAAACCAGGATTACCTTGGGATGCAGCTAATGCAGAGACCACCATCTCAGGGGCAGAGGTACCAAACCCAATAATAACCATACCAATAAGCAGGGTCGGCATTCCCAAATGCTTAGCGGTAGCCGCTGCACCATCAACAAACCGATCGGCACTCCAAACTAAAAGAACAAGACCCGCAACCACAGCCAAAATAGGCATCAACATCAAACTGTTCCTAATAAAAAATAAAATTATGTAAGTATTCTAAACGAAACCTAAGACAGTAACAGTACAAGCGACTATAAACCCTTGTGATTTAAACCATCTTTGCTAAAATCCGCGCTCTCGTTAACGAGCAGGCCCCGAACGCACTGTACCAAACATAAGTTTAGGTCAGTTGTCCGAGTGGTCGACAAAAACGCACGGATAGCGTTTTTGAACGGACACAGTCCGGCCCCAAAGGGGTGAGCGTCAGGAGACGCGAATAACGAGCACGCCTGGAAAGTGTTGTGCCAAGCAAAAGTTTAGGTCAGTTGTCCGAGTGGTCGAAGGAGCACGCCTGGAAAGTGTGTATACGGCAACGTATCGAGGGTTCGAATCCCTCACTGACCGCCATTTCTTCAATGCAGATTCCTCTGCAACCCTTGTCAGAAGTACGTTTAACTCATCAGCCTCCACTGGCTGTAGACAATACTGTAGACAAATTATGTACCAAACAACTCCGTCTCTTCGATACACATACACTAGGAAAGGTGTCTATTACTTCAGTCGATGGATTCCTTCTGACCTTAGAAAGTATTATCAAACTGATCGTATAGTTCAGAGCCTCCAAACTAGATCAGCAGCTAAAGCCAAACAAGCTGCATCCATAATAGCGTCTCGACTTGATGAATATTGGTTAGATATTCGTTTACGTAATGGCTCTCCCCTATTCAAGGACAAACTTCTTACATCTCCTGTCATGGCTACTAGTAGCATTATGACAATTAGCGAAGCTAAGAACCTTTACCAAGATATTAAAGGCTCCGGACGGTCGAAGGTTTTCAGACAATCAAATGATCGCATCGTTAATTACCTTATTCAGTGTCATGGAGATAAACCTCTTGATCAGTATGCGGGGACTGATGCTGCTATGTTTAGGGAGTGGCTGATTCAGAAAGGCTTAAATAGTAGCTCAGTTAGAAGAGCCTTTAGTATCATCAAAGCGATAGTTAATTTTGCAATTAGCGAACTGGGTCTTGAGATACGAAACGTATTTAGCGGTGTCTACCTTCCTGAACAGACTGACAAAGCATCAAGAAAGCCTATCAAGAACCATACTCTTCGTCTTATTCAAGCAAAATGTAAGGAGCTAGATGATGAGATGCGATGGCTTACAGCATTGATAAGTGACACAGGGATGCGCCTTGGGGAAGCTGTTGGTTTATTAATAGATGACATTAAACTTGAAGCAGATGTACCACACATTGTGATTCAACCACACAAACATCGTTCACTGAAAACAACCTCAAGTAAACGCAAAGTTCCATTAGTAGGTTATTCACTCTGGGCTGCAGAACGTATTGTTGCCAATAAGGTAAATGACTTTTGCTTCCCTCGTTACAACAAGTCTGACATCAGCAATACCAATAGTGCTAGTGCTGCTTTAAATAAGTGGCTTAAAAGTATCTCTGAGGATCACGTGGTTGTTCATGGTTTTAGACATGGGCTACGTGACAGACTTCGTGCAGTAGAAGCACCCATTGAACTTATAGATCAAATTGGAGGTTGGTCTTTACAGTCAGTTGGTCAAGGATATGGTGAAGGATACGATTTGGAGCATTGTCACAAATGGCTGATTAAGTGCTGCTAATCTTCAGATGGTATTAGTATGAAATTCATGATGAGTTAAACGTACTTCTGACAAGGGTTGCAGAGGAATCTGCATTGAAGAAATGGCGGTCAGTGAGTGCCTAAGCGGCAGGCTCATGTCCCTCTACAGACTCCAATGGCACTTGTCAGAACCTAGAATCAAATACTTACATACCCTCGGTTCACCTTCAAGAGCGTCAGTTTGTCTACACTTTCTACAACACCCCTTTGTCATGCCTCAGTAGGCTACATGACACACCATCATCATCTGCTCTGGCAGGTTTCATAATTCCTCCTGTAAGGCTCTGTAAGACTATCTGAGAAGCGTTACGTTAACTGCATTACATCTTGATCTAGGTCGAGAGAAGATCAGGGCGGGGTCTATATAGGGGCGGGGGTGGGGAAAGCACCTCTTCTATTGCGTATGCTGCTTGTCAGATACAAGTTAGGTGGATTTAGAAAA
>CATEEE010000109.1 GCA_949499045.1 Marinobacterium sp. xm-d-530
AACGATACTCTTAGTCGATCAGCTACAAGGACGAGATAGATGAATCAGCTAGACCAACTTAAATCCATGACCACCGTCGTTGCCGATACCGGTGACATTGATGCTATTCGACAGTTCACCCCGCAGGATGCAACGACCAACCCATCCCTTCTTCTGAAGGCGAGTGAAGATCCTAAATACGCTCACCTGTTAGAGCAGTCGATCAACTGGGGGAAAAACCAGGGCGGCAGCGACGCAGAGCAACTTGCCAATATGACCGACTACCTAGCGGTTTTGATTGGGACTGAAATTACTAAGATTGTACCGGGCTACATCTCTACCGAAGTCGATGCTCGCTTCTCTTTTGATACCCAAGCCACACTGAAAAAAGCTTACCGTTTGATTGAGCTTTATGAATCAAAGGGCATTAGCAAAGATCGAGTGCTGATTAAGATCGCATCGACTTGGGAAGGCATTCAAGCGGCACGCGAACTTGAAAAGAACGGTATCCGTTGTAATCTAACGTTGCTGTTTGGCTTTGCTCAAGCACAAGCCTGTGCCGATGCGGGTGCTTACCTGATCTCACCATTTGTCGGTCGTATTTTAGACTGGTACAAAAAGCAGTCGCCTGATGCTGACCTCAGCGGTGACAACGACCCGGGCGTTCAGTCAGTGACACGCATCTACAACTACTACAAAGCGAATGGCTATGACACGGTGGTTATGGGCGCCAGCTTCCGTAATACCGGCGAGATCATCTCTCTTGCAGGCTGTGATCGCCTAACCATCGGCCCTAGCCTGCTTGAAGAGCTAGCCGCTTCAACCGCAACGATTGAGCAACGCCTTGATGCCGCTAACGCAACCAATCAGGATGCCAAAGTGGGCCCAACAGAATCAGCATTCCGTTGGGATATGAATGAAGATGCGATGGCGACAGAGAAGCTCTCAGAAGGGATTCGTAACTTCGCCATCGATCAAGTTAAGTTAGAGAAACTATTGGCTTCAAAAGCCTAACTGTTGGAGCGGTCTTAGAAAGGCCGCGATCCATTCTAAATCTAATCGCCTCATCTTCGATAAGGCTCCAACGGAGTCGTTCATAGACTCCTAAGCTTGGGGCAATTAAACTCACTGCATGAAATTAAATGCAGATTTAGGCGAACGCGTTAATGGTAAATTGCTCGGTATGGATGCCGAGCTGATGCCACTGCTTGATCAGGCCAATATTGCCTGTGGTGTGCATGCAGGTGATCTTGAGACCATGCGCGACACCGTTCGAGTGGCAAAACAGTTCAGCGTCGAAGCAGGCGCACACCCCTCCTACCCTGATCCTGACAACTTTGGCCGCACCTCAATGACTCTTACTAAAGAGCGTTTAATTGAGGTAATCACCTCTCAAGTCGACACACTCTGTCAAATAGCTAAAGAAGAGCAATACCCCATTCACTACGTCAAACCGCACGGAGCTCTCTACAATGACATGATGGCTGATACTGAGCTGTTTGATACGGTTCTGGATGCTATCAGGCACTGCTCTGGGCCACTCAAACTGATGCTGCTAGCCAACGATCAGCACTCAGAATTTAAAGCCTTAGCTGATCGCAAGGGGGTCGAATTGATCTATGAGGCCTTTGCCGATCGAGCCTATACTGACAAAGGGCAACTGGTTTCAAGAAGCCAAGCCCATGCTGTGCATTCAGCCACTAATGCCATTAGCCAGGTAAGTCGGTTAGTGGAAGAGGGTGTCATTATTTCTGAAAACAGTCTGCCCTTAACCTTTCCAGTCGATTCAATCTGTGTGCATGGTGACAATCCAGAGGCATTGAAGGTTGTGCAACAGATTAGAGCACTCATCTGATGGCGCAATGGCGATTCGAGACCGCGTCGGAGTGCGCCATCATGATCTACTTTGACGGTGAGCTTAGCGCTTCGTTGAATGAGTCTGTTGGGCAACTCAATTCACTTCTTAGAGAACGACTTGCTCCAGTTCTTATCGATCTGGTTCCATCGTACAGTTCGATTCTTCTTGATTATGATGTCTGCAAAATCAGCGAGTCCGAACTCAATCAGGCTCTGTTACTTCTGCAACAGGAGCCTATGAATGCTAGTCAATCGATCAAATCAAGATTGATTAACCTTCCTATCTGGTACTCGGAAGAGGTCGGCCAGGATTTACAGCGTGTGGCACAACGCGCCCGTTTGGATATTGATGATGTGGTTAAGATCCACAGCAGCATCGACTATCGTGCTTTTGCATTGGGGTTTGCTCCTGGGTTTGCTTATTTGGGCGAAGTAGACCCACGAATCGCCACGCCAAGATTGGAAACGCCTAGAGTGACCGTACCGGCGGGTTCTGTTGGCATTGCTGATCAACAGACGGCTGTCTACCCTGCAGCGTCACCCGGCGGTTGGAATATCATCGGTCAATGTCCGATTGAATTGTTTAACCCTTCGCAAGCCCCCTACTCTCTTATTCAGCCAGCCGATCAAGTTCGGTTTACTCCGATCGAAAAGGCGACATTTGAACGACTCAAGCAAAACTCTTCACTCTGGTCGGTATCGGAGGGTTGCTGTGTCTAGCTGGAAGGTCACTAAGGTACTCGGTCAGGTTACGATCCAGGATATAGGTCGAACTGGCTTTGCCCATTTGGGAATCACCGAATCAGGAGCTGCTGATAAGTGGGCGATGCGTTGCGCGAATGCACTCGTAGGTAATGGTGAATCTGAACCGGTTTTGGAAATCACACTGGGTGGTTTTGCTTTTACAACTGATTGCGAAGTTAGCCTTGCCGTCACCGGGGCAAAGGCGCCACTCTTTCTAAATGAGCTTCCGGTAGATCAGTATCAGACGATTGAGCTGAACCGGGGCGATCGTTTTGAAATCAAAACCGCTACACAAGGTGCTCGTCTCTATTTATCAGTGGCGGGCGGGTTTGATACCAAGAGATTGTTTGGCAGTGCCTCAACCTGCGTCAGGGAAGGGTTAGGCCGTGCATTCTCTGTCGGTGATCTATTAACACTCTCAGAGCCATCAATCACTGATCCAGTTGCCCTCTCGGTTGATCAGATCCCTGCATTCAAACGCTCGATTCGATTGGGCTTAGTGAAAGGGTTACAGAGCCATCTCTATGATTGGCAAGCCTTCGATCGGTTTTTCAATACCCGCTTTGAAGTGTCACCGTTGACCGATCGCATGGGGTGTCGCTTAGTTGCTGACACCCCGATTAAGCCCCCCATAGGTGGTATTCGATCAGAGGGTATCAATTTGGGTGCTGTTCAAATACCGGCTGATGGACATCCCATCATAATGCTTAATGACCACCAAACGATTGGCGGCTACATGAAGATTGGTTCCATCTGTAGAGCCGATTTAGCACTACTGGCCCAGGC
>CATEEE010000110.1 GCA_949499045.1 Marinobacterium sp. xm-d-530
CTAATGAACAGTCCACTGTTCAGGCAAAAAGCGTAATTAACTGCGCAGGACCCTGGGTAGCTGACGTTCTTAATAACAACCTAAACCTGAATTCAAAACATGGTGTGAGATTGGTTAGAGGAAGCCATATTGTTGTTAAGAAGGTGTACGACCATGATCGAGCGTACATTTTTCAACAGAGCGATAATCGAATCATTTTCGCAATTCCTTACGAGGATGACTTCACATTAATTGGAACGACGGATGTGGACCATGAAGGGCCAGCGGAAAAGGCATACTGTACGCCAGAGGAAAAAGAATATCTTCTTGAGGCAGCATCAGAATACTTTGAAAAACCCCTGAAAAGTTCCGATGTGGTTTGGACATACTCGGGTGTTCGCCCCTTATACGATGACAATGCATCCTCTGCAACTGAAGCTACAAGAGATTATGTTCTTAAAGTTGACTCAGTTAACGGTCAAGCTGCCGCACTCAACGTATTTGGCGGTAAAATTACAACCTATCGAAAGCTTGCTGAGTCAGCTCTAAAAGAGATGGAGAAGTTTCACCCTAATATGGGTAAGCCATGGACAGCTGGAATAGCACTACCGGGGGGACATTTTGAACTGGGTGACATAGAGCAGCTGCTAAATCAAATCCAGGATAAATACCCATTTTTAAATGAGAATTGGGCAAAGCGTTTACTAAGAACTTACGGTACGGACCTGTTTGAAATCTTAGGTTCATCAAATACCATTGAGGATCTTGGCCAGCACTTCGGTTACAACCTATACGAAGCTGAAGTTAACTGGCTGAAGAAGAAAGAGTGGGCTCAATCCGAAGAAGATATTTTGTGGCGAAGAACAAAACTAGGGTTACGATTAAGCCAAGACGATATAGATTCACTCAATTCATTTCTTGCAAAACAACCGAGTGATTAGATTCACCAATAGCTTAAGCACAGAGAAATGACTATGATTATAAAAACAACTGATTATGGAATTTTGAATGCGCCAGCATCGTAGGTTTGAGTTCATTTTAGATAGAATTGCTGAAAGCGGTTTTGTGACTATTGATGAACTAACCTCTTCACTTGAAGTTACGCCTCAGACAATCAGGAGAGATGTCTCCCAATTGGAAAGCGAAGGTCAAGTTAAGCGTTATCACGGTGGAGTTGGCGCAGCCGAAAACAGTACAACTAATAGCTCTTATCAAACACGAAAAAGCGTCAACTCAGATGCTAAACAGACGATTGCAAAACTGGTTGCTAACTTCATTCCAGATGGTGCATCCCTCTTCATCAACATTGGCACAACGACAGAAGCTGTTGCAGAAGCACTTCTCAGCAAGCAAAACCTTACAGTCGTTACGAACAACTTAAACGTTGCTGTAACACTATCTTCCAAAAGCGACTTTACTGTTATTGTGGCTGGGGGAGAAGTCCGAAACAGTGATGGCGGTATTGTAGGGTCCCCCGCTACAGATTTGATCAACTCCTTTCAAATGGAGTACGCGATTATAGGCATAAGTGGTATTCAACCGGATGGCACCCTGCTTGATTACGACCTCAGGGAAGTAAGGGTTTCACAAGCAATCATAGCAAATGCCTCAGAGGTACTCCTTTGTAGCGACAACTCCAAATTTAGCCGAACCCCGATGGTAAAACTTGGGCATATAAAAGAGATATCAAGACTCTTTACGAACGATTGTCCAGATGATCAATTCACCAATCTACTCTCAGAAAACGATGTGATTATTCACTGCCCAAACAAAAACTTAAAGCCTGTGACACAAGAGTAAACGCGGTCACAGCGCATACCCAAACCAGAACACTATGCCCCACAGAATAACTGGCCGGCAGCGCCAAGCTAACGCTCTCTCTTCGAAGCGTTGCTAGTGTAGAGACACACTGTCCAGAAGTGGCGAAGAAGACAAACAGAGCAATTCTAGACGTCAGAGATTTGCACACTCAAATTGAGACATAGTGATTTCTTTTAAACGCAGGCTATTCTGGCTCAATCACGTAATCGATGAACTCATCTTCTATGATTTCGTTATCTTTGACTTCGTAGTAACTCAACACGGAAGCGTTCGCCTCAATGACACTGCGCTTGTTACCACTGACCAACGGATGCCATTGAGGGAGTTCATGCCCTTCATAGATCAGACGGTAGGCACAGCTTTGCGGCAGCCAATGAAACTCTTCGACATCTTTTGGGTGCAGTTTGACGCAACTCGGTTGGCGAGTTGAACGATTAGGGTAATCACTACACTGGCAATCATCAGTGTTAAGAAGATGACAGACAACCGTGGTGTAGTAGACCTCTTCGGTATCCTCATCCTCAAGTTTATGCAAACAACAAAGAGCACAACCATCACAGAGGCATTCCCACTCATCATGAGTCATCTGTTCCAGTGATTTACTGCGCCAAAACACCTCGGACATTAACGAACACCTGTCTCTGGACGATCCATGTGTATATCCAGCATGTAGTCCTCTTTAGGAGGCGGCATCTGCAGGTAAAAACCTTGGTCACGGATACTTTCAAGGACTTTTGCAGTATCAGCACGAGCCAGTTTACGTTCGGCTGTTAGTGGCATATCCATCGAGTGAACCGGAGTGCCAAAGATCTCAATAAGGGCATCCGGGACGCGCTCTAAGCCTTCACGCTTATCAACGTAGAGATACATCTCTTCTTTTTTGGAGCTTTTATAAATAGAACAAATTAACATCAGTTTGACTCGTTTAATTCTGCTAGCTGATCAAGCAGAGCCTGACCAATCAAAGGTTTACGCCATCCACACAGGCTATCCGGCAATTCGTAATGGCCAGTTTCAACACCTGTGCGAATCAACGCCTCAATATCTCTTTTTCTAAGCAACAGCTCCGGCGCTACATTGTGTTGCTCAGCCGCTTTAACACCTACTGCACGCAAAGCTTTAAGATGAGCATGAAACTTGAATTTCAATGGCTGCTCAATCGGTTCAGGTGGGTTCTCTTGAGCGGACTTATCGGCATTTTTCAGGCAATGAATAATGTCATTGCCAAAATCCCAGACATTCCCAGAACGCAGCCCTTCAATCTTTCTCAAATCGTCGCGTTTATTGGGCCACTGCTGAATCACATCGATAATTTGATGATTCGACAAGATTCGATTGCGTGCTTTGTCTCGTAAACGACTGGTGCGTTCACGCCAAATGGTAAGATCACGCAGAGCCGCCAACTTACGCGTCGGAACATTCCAAAGCTGAGAGAAGCGTCTGTAATAATCATCAACGTTTGCTTCGTTCGCAATAACACTGGCAACCAGCTCTTCGCACTCTTCATTAACCCAATCGGTGCGTTCTAGTTTCTCGAGTTCTTTAAACTGCATCTGAGCGATTTCAGCAAGGTAGCAGACATCCAGCGCGGCATAGAGCGTCTGGTTATCGGTCAGAGGGCGTTGTAACCAGTCTGACTTGGTCTCACCCTTATCCAGGTCAATATCCAAGGCATGTTTCACAAGGCGCTGAAGCCCCATACTGAAACCCCAACCACAAAAAGCGGCCGCAACTTGGGTATCAAACATCGGCGAAGGTGCGGCTTTGTAGCGATGTTTAAACAACTCTACATCTTCGCCACAGGCGTGCAGAACTTTTAAAACCTGGGGTGCTTCAAGAAGCTCCCTAAATGGGCGCCAGCGCTTAATCGGTAGAGGATCGATCAGGTAACAACTGTGTTGATCGGCGACTTGTATCAGGCCCGGCTTAGCGTAGAAAGTTGAAGTACGAATGAACTCGGTATCCAACGTAATCAATGGCACCTCTAACCACTGTTTGCAGTAGTGTGCCAACTGTTCTTCAGTATCAATCCAGATTGGGTTTTCTGCCGCTTTTCTTAGCTTAGAAAAATCGTAACCGCTAAAATCAATCAACTTATCGCTCCATCTGGCGACGGCCAGCAAGTGCGTGGGCCAGTGTACCGCCATCTACGTACTCAAGCTCGCCACCCACAGGGACGCCATGAGCGATGCGACTGATGCTGACGTCAACATCGCGAAGCTGTTCGGCAATGTAGTGAGCCGTCGCTTCACCTTCTACTGTCGGGTTAGTTGCCAACACCAGTTCGTTAATTTCGCCCTGATAGACGCGATCCAGAAGTTGATCGATTTTCAAATCTTCTGGCCCTACCCCATCGATTGGCGACAGGTGACCGCCCAACACGAAATAGAGACCTGCGTAGCCCCCTGTCTGCTCGATCGCCATCAAATCGATCGGTGATTCCAAAACACACAAGGTTTTACGATCACGCGCTGCATTACTACAGATATCACAGACTGTCTGTTCAGAGAGGGAGTGGCACTGTTCACACTCACCAATATTCTGTGCAGCATCAGCAAGGGCACCACTGATCTGAATAGCGGCATCGCGATCACGCTCTAACAAGTGGAGCGCCATACGCTGAGCCGTCTTAGGACCGACTCCGGGCAAGCGACGCAGCGCGCTGATTAACGACTCTAGCTTGGGGGTTAACGACATAATTAGAACGGCATCTTAAAGCCAGGTGGCACACCCATACCTTGAGTGATTTTTGACATCTGCTCTTGGCTAGTCGTTTCTACCTTACGCACTGCATCATTAACCGCTGCAGCGATAAGATCTTCTAGAATCTCTTTGTCCTCTTCCATCAAAGAGTCATCGATGCTGACACGCTTAACGTCGTGACGGCCATTCATCACGATGCTAACTAAGCCTGCACCCGCTTCACCGGTCACTTCAGCGCGAGCAATCTCCTCTTGCGCTTTTTGCATGTCCTCTTGCATCTTTTGGGCCTGCTTCATTAGGTTGCCCATTCCACCTTTCATCATAACTATGACCTCACTCTATCTCTAAAGGCTCAACGGATAGCTCATCTAACTGACCGTCAAACATCTCAATTAATCGTTCCACATTGGGATCTTGTTTCAAATGTCTTACCGCGGCTATGCGTCGCTCTTCAGCTCGACGAATGCGATAGTTTACCGGCGTTTCACGTGTCTGCTCAGCTAACTGAAAATCCACCGACATAGGCTCTTGGAAAAAGGCAGTAATCGCATCGGAGATACGCTGTTTGTGTTGATCATTGAACAGCGCCTCCTGCTCAGCCGTATAGTGCAACACCATTCGATTGCCCTGCAGTGTCTCTAAAGACATCGCCTTTGCTAAGCTCTCTGTCATACCAGTAAGTTCCAGCTGAGCAATCAAATGCACCCAATCCTCAAGAGCGAAATTAGATAGCGTAATCGATTTTGCTGCAGGATTATGAGCCTGCTCAACTTGCTCAACAGGCTGAATCTCTTCAGCTTCAGCTGTCTCATCAGGCTTATCGTAAGTCGCTAGTGGCGTCTCTTCGCCAAACAGGTCAATTGCACTGTCCTTGGATTCAACGGGTACAGCAGCCGGTTCTTCCTTGGGTTCTTCAGTGTGCTCAGCTGGCTTAAATGGTTCAGCTGATTCAACCGCAGCGGACTCCAACGGAGCCGACACGGCCTCCATCGAGTCCGCTTCAAACTTTTTTGCCGTAGGCTCCTGATCTGCATATGCCTCAGCGGGTATCTCTTCCCAGGGTGGCGGATCATTCACAGTTGGCTGCGACGCTGAAGACTGAGGCGCTTGTAGTGGCTCAACCACTGGATCAACAGGAGGCTTATCGATCGACGGCTGTGGAGCGGGCTCACTTACGATCGGCTGGGCCACTTCAGATGGCTGAACTGGCGGTGCATCGATAGGACGTTGATCAACAGGACGGAATGCCAACATGCGTAACAGGCACATTTCTAATGCTTCGCGAGGGTTCGGTGACATTGGAAGATCACGACGCCCTGTTAATGCGATCTGATAGTAGAGTTGTATCTCTTCTGCTCGCACCTTCCCCGCAAGCGCTTGAACCTGAGCCTGATCCCCAAGGCTATTATCGATCGCAGAAGGGACTACTTGGGCTAAAGCCACCCGGTGAAGGATCGAAATCATTTCAGCTAACACGCCTGCGAAATCAGGTGAAAACTCAGCCATGGCCGCTACCCGATCGATCGTTGCTTTACCGTCACCGGCCACAATCGCATCCAGTAGATCAAACACCAACCGATGATCAATGGTACCCAACATGGCACGCACATCATCTTCGCGCAGTGCGCCAGAGCCAAACGCAATGGCCTGATCGGTCAACGACAGTGCATCACGCATAGAGCCATCCGCTGAACGCGCAATCAGCCATAGCGAAGCGTCGTCAAAGGGGATGGACTCTTCACCTAGAACAAACTGCAAGTGAGAGACGATTTTTTCTGGAGCCATGTTCTTCAGATTAAACTGAAGACAACGACTCAAAATGGTCACAGGCAGTTTCTGTGGATCAGTTGTCGCTAGTAGGAATTTGACGTGTGGAGGGGGCTCTTCCAGCGTCTTCAACAAGGCATTGAATGACGAGGTCGACAACATATGAACCTCGTCTATCAGGTAGACTTTGTAGCGACCTTGAGTCGGTGCGTATTGAACGTTCTCCAATAGCTCGCGGGTATCTTCCACTTTGGTTCGCGATGCTGCATCGACCTCGATTAGATCAACAAACCGACCCTCAGCAATTTCGACACATGAGCTACAACGACCACAAGGTTCAGAGCTGACACCCTCTTGGCAATTCAACGCTTTAGCAAACAGACGTGCAATGGATGTTTTACCCACACCACGTGTACCGGTAAACAGATAAGCGTGGTGTAAACGGTTCTCGTCGAGCGCATTCACAAGCGCTTTTAGAACGTGCTCTTGCCCAACCGTTTCAACGAAACGACGGGGACGCCATTTACGGGCTAAAACCTGATAACTCATCCTATCCTCAATGGTCGGGAAACTTTAACCAGATACTAACATTTATCAGGGGTAAGGGAGAGTCAAACAGGTGGAATTTTTAACAGAAATGGAGATGGCCCCACCAGCCACATCCCGGCACATGAGTCGACCGCTGTGGCTGCTCCCTTCCGGGCCTGACCAGGTTCACGGTTTATCATTGCGGGAGGACCAATGGGGCCACCACAAAAACACCTCGAATGAGGAGCGCGAAGTATAAGCACCCCGTTTAGCTATTGCAAATGAAGTTACAGCAGACCCGACAGCATCACGCTCGCTAAAAGCGTCAATGCGATCGCCATACCTCGATTGATTCGTTGCTCATGCTTTGCCAGCAGTGCCAAGCTCTTGCGTGTACTGAGCAGTAGCGCAACGATGATGTACCAGAGGGTATCAGTCATCCAGGGCGTCACGACCAGTAACGCTTGCGCTTCAATGGTTGATTCAGAGCCGACAAAAGGTGCGAAAATGGCAATAAAAAAGAGCATCAACTTAGGGTTGAAGGTCGCAATGACAGCACCATCACGAATCGCTTGCCAATAACTGGTTTTCGCTCGTTCTTCAGGCGCAATCTGCATCGAGCCACCCTGCCAAGCACCTCGAGCCATGTTGAGCAGATACAAAGCCGCAACAACAGTTAAACCGACCTCTATCCAAGGTAAACGCGCCAAAAGTTGACTCAAGCCAACGACCGTCAAAAGCGCCCAGCCACCCACCATCAAACCATGTGATATAGCGGTAAGCAGGCCATGAACACGCGACCCATTCAGCGCTTGATTCACCACCACCAACAGGCTAGGACCGGGCGAGACTGCTCCTAAAGTACAGACAGCTAATAGGGTGAACCACTCAACTAAATTCACAAACACCTCTACGAGAAAGCTATGTTAAACTCCGCGCATTCTAGAACTTATGGAAACAGGTGTCATGGCTGGATCACTTCAGGACCAATTATTAAAAGCGGGCCTTGCTAATAAACAGCAGGCAAAAAAGGCGACGATTGAGAAGCGCAAAAAGAAAAAGCAATCACCTGATGAGGTGGTTGCTGAAAAAGCCAAACAGCAGGCTGACATTCAAGCCAAACGTGAGCAGAAAGCCGCACAAGATCGCGCCTTAAATGAAGCACGAGATGCCGAGCAGGCAGAGAGAGCGATTGACGCTCAGGTGAAACAACTGATTGAACATCACCAGATTACGATATCAGACCGAGCAGAGACTCGTTATCAATTCGCAGATGGTAAAACCATCAAACACATCTACATCGATGAATCGATGTTTCAGCCACTCACTCGCGCACAGATACGCGTGGCCAAACTCGGTGAAGCCTATGCCTTAGTGCCGGCCGTTGTTGCAGAGCGAATCGAAGAGCGTCGTCCTGAACGAATCATCCCACTATCAAGCGATCAACAGGCCAGTGATGAAGATGATCCTTATGCGGATTACGCGATCCCTGATGATTTGATGTGGTAGGTTGGAGCGTAAATAGAAGCTAAGCGTAACTTGGAAGCGGATGACAGGCTGAAGCCTGTCATCGGTGCACATAACTCTTTACGGAGTCACGGTGACTGGCCTTCAGCCTGTCACCCGCTCTAACAGTATTTTCCAGACAGTCAGTCAGACCCAACAACATACCGTTTCGGCACCCGCGCTGTAAGCCCTGCAAATAGCGTATAGTCGATGGTATCGCAGCATTTAGCCACTCGATCCGCAAGCAATTGATCGTTGAACATGATCACCTCATCACCAACCGACACTGTTGCCAAATCGGTCACATCGACAGTAATCATATCCATTGAGACACGACCCACAATTGGTACTTCAACCCCATTAACCAAAACAGGCGTACCCTGCTTAGCTTGGCGCGGATAGCCATCAGCATAACCAATGGCGATTGTTGCTATTTTACGAGGTGATTCCGCGGTATAGGTTGCACCGTAACCTACCGACTCGCCTGGTGAAATATCTCGCAACGCTATGATGGCTGTTTTAAGCGTCATTGCAGGCTGCAAGCCCTGCAAACCCAACTCACTCGGCGTCCCCCCGTAAAGCCCAATACCTAGCCTCTGCCAACTATCGGCAGGCGTTGCTTGGGTAAATATCCCAGCAGAATTGGCAAAACTGCTTGCGTCGGTTTTAACTGAATTAAAACGCGACTGTGCAACAACGTTGCGAGGGTGGTCAGGTTGATCCGCGCAGGCAAAGTGACTCATTAAAATAGGCTCAGGAAGCCCCTCAATAGAGGAGAGCTGTTCCAAAACCCTTGGCACTGCAACTGTATCAAAACCGAGGCGATGCATACCCGAATCTACTTTCAGCCAAACCTGTGGTCGCCATTGAGTCGTTAATAGATGTTTAAGCAACCACTCAATTTGATAGTCACCGTGGCAGACCAACCAAAAGTCATGACGCTCACAAGAGGTTAACTCCTCTTCTGCAAAGCAACCTTCGAGAAGCAGTACAGGTGCACGAACTCCACCAGCACGCAGCTCTAACGCCTCCTCAATGGAAGCAACACCAAAGGCATCGGCATCAGACTCAAGGGCTAGAGACACCTTCACAGAGCCATGGCCGTAGGCATTCGCTTTAACAACAGCCAAGGTTTTGGCATGCGAATTTTGCTCTTTGGCCAGTGCCAAATTATGCTTGAGGGCGGTTAAATTAACCTCGGCAACCAGAGGACGAGCCATAATTAATCAGCTGTCACCATGATGGCATCGATCTCGATATCGACAGACTTAGGCAACTCTTTAACGGCAAATGCAGCACGCGCTGGATAGGGCTCGTCGAAATAACGCGCCATAACCTCATTGACCTTGGCAAAGTGAGACATATCACTTAACAGAATGGTCAACTTAACCGCTTCATTCAGCGATCCGCCTGCCGCTTCAGCAATCGCTTTTAAATTCTCAAACACCTGAACAGCCTGCGCTTCAAAGCTTTCTGTCACTAGTTCCATTGACTCAGGAATCAATGGAATCTGACCTGAGATATAAACCGTGTTACCCACTTTAACGGCTTGTGAGTAGGTACCAATGGCGGCCGGTGCATTCGGGGTAGAGATGGTGCTGCGGTTTGACATGAAGCGCTCCTAAAAACAAATTTAAACTCAGGCCATTATCGCAGAGATCGACGTTCTGACAAGTGGTAGAACTTTGTTTACTATTAGCCCACTAACTTGGGAGTTAAAATGAAACGCGCCGATCAACTACTGCTGGATAAAGGCCTTTGTGATAGCCGAACACAAGCACAACGGGCCATCAAAGAGGGGCGCGTCAGCTACCTCGATAAGGAGTGG
The DNA here is from genome assembly GCA_949499045.1 of Marinobacterium sp. xm-d-530. Classification (GTDB taxonomy): domain Bacteria; phylum Pseudomonadota; class Gammaproteobacteria; order Pseudomonadales; family Balneatricaceae; genus Marinobacterium_E. Next base: position 10,133 of record CATEEE010000110.1, read on the forward strand.
CGCACACTCAACAAACCTGGCATCAAACTTCCCGATACCACGGAGTTAACCATCACGCTTGCTGATGTAGACCAGTTCGTTTCACGTGGTGCATTAAAACTGAAAGGTGCAGTTGAAATCTGCCAAATTGATCTTAACGGCGTACACGCCATCGACGTTGGACAATCAACGGGAGGCTTTACGGATTATCTACTTCAACAGGGTGCCGAGTCGGTACTTGGTATTGAAGTGGGACATGACCAACTTGCGCAGAAGCTGAGATCCAACCCAAAGGTGACCTGCCTTGAAGGCTACAATGCGCGTGAACTTAAGCTTGAATTGAAAGCACTCAGCCCGACAGGAACGTTTGACCTAGCCGTCATGGATGTCTCATTCATTTCGCAAACTCTTATCTTGCCAGGACTTTGCCATCTATTAGACAGAGGAAGCTACCTAGTCACCTTAGTAAAACCCCAGTTTGAGTTAGGGAAAGAGCACATAGGCAAGGGCGGAATCGTTAGATCGACGGAGCTCTACAAAGAACTAGAGGAACGCTTTAAAACGCTGATGACCGAGTTAGAGATGAGAGTAGTAACCTACATCGACAGCCCTATCAAAGGGGGCGATGGGAATCAGGAATTTCTTCTCGTCGCAGTAAAAGACCCGCTCACCCAATAATGGGGAGCGGGAAACCTGGACGGTTTAAAACTTAATTAATCGGCCTGACGACGAAGGAAGGCTGGAATATCCAGGAACTCCATATCATCAGTACCGGTCTTCTGTTGCACTGGTTCTTCTATCTCCGCCGCCTGCTCTGCTTGTTGAGCTTGACGATTACGGATCACCGTTGGCAACTCAAGCTGGCTAAAATCAGAGGCTGTTGGCGGCGCTGTTTTAACCTCTACTTGAGTTGGTCCGCCAGTTGTCACATCACTGTTCACAACTCTCGCACCTGCCTGTTGAGCCTGAGCAAGACCAGTCGCCACAACGGTTACTTTGAGCTCTTCGCTCATATCTGGATCGATAACCGTACCGACAACAATGGTGGCATTGTCTGACGCATACTCTTCGACAATTTCACCTACTTCAGCGAACTCACCGAGGCTAAGATCCATACCTGAAGTAATGTTTACTAGAATGCCGCTCGCACCTTTAAGGTCAACATCTTCAAGCAGGGGACTCTTAATCGCCGCTTCAGTCGCTTCCGCAGCACGCTCATCACCACGCGCATGCCCCGTACCCATCATAGCCATGCCCATTTCAGACATCACAGTGCGAACGTCTGCAAAGTCGACGTTGATCATACCCGGACGGATAATTAGATCAGCGATACCTTGCACGGCACCTTTGAGCACGTCATTCGCTTCACCGAAGGCTTTGATCAAACTTGTGTTCTTACCTAGGACAGGAAGCAGTTTCTCGTTAGGAATAATAATCAGAGAGTCGACCTGCTCTTGCAGCTCACGAATACCCTCTTCCGCAATTTTCATGCGTTTCTTGCCTTCGAATGGGAAGGGTTTGGTGACAACTGCCACGGTAAGAATACCCATCTCTTTCGCCACTTCGGCAACGATCGGTGCAGCACCGGTACCGGTACCACCGCCCATACCTGCCGTGATGAAGACCATATCAGCACCACGCAGGGAATCGGCAATCTGTTCGCGATCAGAGACCGCCGCCTGACGACCTACATCAGGGTTAGCGCCGGCGCCCAAGCCTTTCGTCATATCACCACCGATATGAAGGGCTGTACTGGCGGCCATTTTTCCAAGTGCCTGCGCATCGGTATTGGCACAGATAAAATCCACACCCTCTACATCCGACGCTACCATGTGGTTGACTGCGTTACCGCCGCCACCACCGACACCGACAACTTTGATTACTGCGTTCTCGTTTGTATCTTCTACTAACTCAAACATATCTTCCTCCAGGTTTTATGTAAGGCAGGCCCGATCTTTGCCGGTTACTGCCAACTAAGCTCTGATTAAAAGTTACCTTTCAACCAAGATTTTGTTTTAGAGATCCACCCTTCTGATGGCTCTTTTTTAACGTGTTTTTTCTCAGGCTGATGATCAGCAATATCGTCCGGCATCAAACCAAAATCAGTGATCGTCTCAGCATCCACATGCTGATCAAGATCGTTGTCCGCCGAATAGAGCAACAGACCAATCGCCGTCGCATAGATAGGGTTACTCAAGAGATCATCAACACCACCCACCCCTGTTGGCTTAGCCAAGCGTACTGGCATGTGGAATATCTCTTCTGCGAGTTCAACCGCTCCTTCCATCTTCGAGGTACCGCCAGTTAATACAATGCCGGCCGCTGCTAGGTCTTCAAAACCGCTACGGCGAAGCTCTTGCTGCACTAGGGTAAACAGCTCTTCATAACGAGGCTCGACCACCTCAGCCAGAGCCTGACGAGAAAGATCACGTGCAGGACGATCACCAACACTTGGGACCTTTATCGTCTCATCAGCACGCGCCAGCTGTGCCAATGCACAGGCGTATTTCATCTTGATTTGATCCGCATGCTGCATTGGGGTTCGCAGCGCCATCGCTATGTCATTACTGACCTGATCGCCAGCCACAGGTATAACCGCTGTATGACGAATAGAACCTTGGGTAAAGATCGCGATATCCGTGGTACCACCACCGATATCGACCATGCAGACACCCAGGTCTTTCTCATCATCTGTTAACACTGCGTAGCCTGATGCCAGCTGTTCAAGAACAACGGCATCGATCTCTAAACCACAACGACGAACACACTTTTCAATATTTTGAATGGCGTTCGTCGCACCGGTAATCAGGTGAACCTTAGCCTCTAAACGAACACCCGACATACCAAGCGGCTCTTTAATACCCTCTTGATTATCAATCAAATACTCTTGTGGGAGGATGTGTAAAATGCGCTGATCGGCTGGAATCGCAACAGCCTGGGCCGCTTCAATAACACGCTCAACGTCAGATTGAGTCACCTCTTTACTCTGCAGAGCGACAATCCCGTGCGAGTTTTGGCTAGCGATGTGACTACCCGAAACCCCAACACTGACTGAGTGAATTTTTACACCCGCCATCAGCTCAGCGGCTTCAACTGCTCGCTGAATCGACTGCACAGTGGATTCGATATTAACGACCACACCGCGCTTTAATCCGCGAGATGGGTGCGAGCCAACGCCAACTACCTCAATATCGCCGTCCGTACCAATTTCTGCCACCATACAGACGACCTTGGAGGTACCGATATCAAGAGCTACAATCATTTTTGAATCCACGATTCACACCCAATTCCAATTACGTTTAACTACTCTTATGCACTCTCTGGCGCATACTCCAAGTGATTGACGATTTCACGCAAGGCAAACGACGTCTGCATTCGTGAAACATGAGGCAAATCACTCAAAACCTTTCGACGCAACTGTTCAAAGTCACGTAAATCTCTTGCCGCTACCTTCAATAGATAATCCGCATCGCCGCTCATTAGGTAGCAGGATCTAACACTCGGCACTTTAGCAACCGCATGCTCAAAATCAGACTGAGCTGCATCAGACTGACTATCCAGTGTGATTTCGACCATGACAGTTGCGGAATAGCCAACCTTATCGGGGTCAACGAGCGCGGTGTAACCAGAGATGATGCCGTCTTTTTCTAGACGAGCAATACGGCGAGACACGGCAGAGCCTGAGAGACGAACGCTATCCGCGATCTCATTCGTGGTGCGACGTCCATCTTGCTGGAGCGCACGAATTATCTCCCAATCTTTTGCATCCACCGATTACAAATCCTAAAGCCAATTGCGACGACTGAATCGCCAATTGCTCAAAATATACACAACCCAGCCAACCATTCCAACACTAAACGCAAAATATTTGCATTTTTATACTTATTTTTAATGATTAGCTGCAAAAACACCCAAATACATCCATTAAAATCACATTTAAAACGTTTTAACACTATATTACGCAATAATTTTGCGTTTACATCAAAAAATTAGTTTTTATCCTAGTTTATTAAAATTTAACGCATTTCTTATGCATAAAAAACAATACAAAAAAGTAAATTACCAAACAAATAAACTCGATAAATATTTCAATATTGCAAAAACTATGCGTAATTTAAATAATTTATGCATTAATTCACAATTAATAATGAATTTTTGCAAACATATAAATCAATAAACATTCAGCTTATTTTTGCATTTTTACACAATAATTTTGCATTTTATCCATAAAAACAAAAAACGCAGCCGAAGCTGCGTTTTAATTTGGAAACGTTAAAGATTAGGGCCAATAGGTGTAGAGCACAGCAATAGAGGCCAAGGTGGCGGGGATTGTTAAAAACAGCGCCTTGGTCGATCCGACCAATTTAACCACCAACAACTGGTGTACGATGGGGAAGGTGATGAACATTGAGCTCAATGGTATCGACCAATGTAAGGTCTGAAACCCATAGGCAAGAGAACCCACCAACGTCAGTGCAGCAAGATTGCCAAGTACCACCATCATGACCATATTCTGCTTTACAGCAAACCAAGCGGAACGATCAGATTCAGGCATTTTATTGATAGCACCGACACTCAGTGCAGCCGACATAGAGAAGACACCGGTCAACAGAAAGATGTATAGCGATTCGTTCATAGTTATAATCTCCTTTTAGCGATATTGTACGGACCTGCACAGAGATTAAAATGAAAGTTAGACAA
>CATEEE010000111.1 GCA_949499045.1 Marinobacterium sp. xm-d-530
AAGCACAACTTGCTGATTAACCAACGCAATCTGTTCTCGAAGAGACTCTAGCGTACAAGATTCAATTGCCTGCCCATCCAGTAACAGCTCACCCCGCCAGCCATCATTAAAACGCGGCAGAAGGCTTACCAACGTCGATTTACCAGAACCTGATTTACCCACCAACGCAACGGTTGTCCCTGCAGGAATATCCAAATCAATCTGCTTCAGAGCATCATCCTGAGTCCCAGGATAAGCAAAGCTTAGGTCCGAGAACTTAAGATCACCAACCGATCGACCAAGCTCAATCGAACCCTTATCGACTTCAACAGGCTCATCCATCACCGCAAACACCCCTTCGGAGGCTGCGATGCCGCGTTGGATCTTTGTATTAACATCTGTGAGCAATCTCAAAGGCTTAGTGATTAGGCCTGCCGCTGTAAGAAAGGCAACAAAGCCGCCAGTGCTCATGCCTGACATGACATCTGGGTGCATCGCAATGAACATCAGCGCCGCCAGAGCTATGGAAACAAGCACCTGAACAATCGGGGTGTTAATAGATTGAGTCACTACCAATTTCATGAACTGGCGTCGGTTCAAATCACTCGCCTGAAAAAACCTCTGTTTTTCAAATTCAGAGCCGCCAAAAACCCTAACGACTTGGTAACCTTTAACAGCCTCCGATGCTGCATCAGTAATATCCGCCACCGACTCCTGAATTTTGCGTGACTGTGTTCTCATCCGCTTTGAAGCAATCATCACAACGACTCCAATTAGAGGCGCAGCGGCAACAAAAATCAGGGTAAGCTTCCAGTTTAGGTATAGCATGTAACCAAACAGGCCAATAACCGTCATGCCTTCACGAAGCCCGACCTTAACAGCGTCAGTTACAGCTTCAGTCACCTGCTCAACGTTATAGGTCATCTTCGCCAAGATCTGGCCACTAGAGCTTGAAGAGTAGAATGCAGTGGGTAGTTTTTGTAAGGTATTGAAAAAATCGACTCTTAAGCCGTGTATTGTCTGTCTGGCGATGTAAGCAATACAGTAAGAACCGACAAAAGTCCCCAGGCCTCGGCCTGCAAAAATAACAACAACCATAACCGCAAGTAAGTAGCGCTGATCAAAGCTACCAGACTCGACTGAATTCACAACCATCTCTAACCACTTTGCAGAAGCCGCCTGAGAGGCTCCATAAATTGCATAGCCAATAAAACTAAAGAGAAAGCCATGCCAATAAGGTTTCACGTACCCTAGTAGGCGATTATAAAGATGCCAGCTTGACTGAGTTTGACTCACAAAAATCCTATATTGCTCTAATCGAACCTATTTTGTACTAAGTATACCTCAGCAAACGGCATCCTGTGTTGATTGAGTACCAGAGCAGCATTAAACTCATACAACAGCAACTAATAACAGCTTATGCCTAATAAAACAGTCCACTCGATCTACTCTCCAACTTACTGGCCGACATGGCTAGGTCTTGGACTATTACGTCTCGTTAACACCCTACCCTTTCAAACTCAGCTGAGTGTTGGAAAATGGCTGGGCCTAGCTCTTTTCCACATAGCGCCTAAGAGAAGACATGTCGTCTATATAAATCTAAAGCTATGCTTTAAAGAACTTAATGAGACCCAGCTCCAGAAGATGGTGAGGCAAGTTTTCATTGAAAATGGCATCGGCATTATTGAAACTGCAATGGCTTGGTGGAGCCCACGTGAAGATTTTCGTCAGCGAGTCACCATCGAAGGGAAAGAGCACTTAGAAGAGGCTCTTTCAAAGGGCCAAGGTGTCATATTATTGGGTGCACACTTTTCCACGTTAGACCTGGGTGGACTACTTTTCTCACTGTTTTATCCTCTTCACACTATGTATCGTCCACACAACAATTTACTCATGGACCAGGTCATTACAAAAGGACGTCTGCGGTCGATTGACTCAATGATCGATCGATCAGACTTTAGATCGGTATTAAAAGCCTTAAAGAGAAATGAGATTGTTTGGTACGCACCGGATCAAGATTTCGGCCCTACCAACTCTGTATTTGCACCCTTTTTCGAAGTACCTGCAGCGACAGTCCCCGCGACCGCCAGATTGGCAAAAATGAGCAAATCGCCTGTGATCATGCTTTCACACCACCGCACCAATGATGGGCAATATACTTTAAGGGTGCATCAGCCTGTAGAACCCTTCCCATTGGAAGATGACGTTGCCTCCGCAACTCGTATAAACCAAGAGATCGAGAAAGGTATTCGCTATGAACCTACACAGTATATGTGGGTGCACAGACGATTTAAGACCCAACC
>CATEEE010000112.1 GCA_949499045.1 Marinobacterium sp. xm-d-530
TCGACCAGATCGCCTGCTGAGGTGAGGAAAGGCTGACCCGATAGGTTCCACTCTACCTCATACTCAACGTGATGCTTTTCTAGAATCGACTCAACGCGAGTTCGAAGTTCAGTGTCAGTCACCTCTGTCGAGAAACGGAAGTTGAATTTTACTTCGACCTCGCCTGGCACAACGTTGCTGGCACCGGTACCCGCGTTGATATTAGAGACCTGAAAACTGGTTGGCGGGAAGAAGTCGTTGCCTTGATCCCACTCGGTTTGTGAGAGTTCAGTTAATGCTGGGGCAAATTCGTGAATTGGGTTACGTACCAGATGAGGGTAGGCGACGTGACCTTGGATCCCTTTTACTTTCAGGGTGGCGCCCAAAGATCCGCGACGACCGTTTTTAATTATATCGCCGACTAATGAAGTACTGGATGGTTCACCAACAATCGCCCAGGTGATCTTCTCGTTGCGAGCTTCCAATGTATCAATGACTCGCGTTGTGCCATTGACGTAAGGACCCTCTTCATCACTGGTAATTAGAAGGGCAATGGATCCTTTATGATCCGGATGTTTCGCAACGAATCGATCCAGCGCTGTCATGAAGGCAGCAATACTGCCTTTCATATCGGCAGCGCCGCGTCCGTGAAGCTGACCATCGATGATGGTCGGTTCAAAGGGTGGGGTTTTCCAACGTTCAATAGGACCCGTTGGAACAACGTCAGTATGCCCCGCGAAACAGAGCACTGGACCCTCTTGGTTACGACGAGCCCAGAAGTTGGTCACCTCTTCAAACGGCATCTGATCGATAGTGAAGCCCAGCGCTTCAAGGCGCTCACACATCATTGCTTGGCAGCCTGCGTCTTCTGGGGTAACAGATGGGCGGCTGATTAGATCGCAAGCAAGTTCGAGAGTGGCGGAGCGCTGAGTCATCTTTTTTCTACCTCTGTATTTCAGGATTAGTTGTGAGCGTGAAGCTCTTCATTCAACTCAATCGCTGACTTATTAGTTTTCACTTCGATGCGACCATTTTGTGAGTTGCGACGGAAAAGTAGGTCCGACTTGCCAGCCAGTTCAGACGCCTTAACGGTCGTTACTTCGTTGTTTTGGTCATCAAGGATAGTCACTTTTGAACCGCCAGTTACATAAAGCCCAGCTTCCAGTGTACAGCGATCTCCAAGTGGAATACCCAGGCCGGCATTGGCACCTAGCAGTGCGTTTTCACCAACAGAGATGATGACATTGTTACCACCAGAGAGTGTACCCATAGTCGAGCAACCACCGCCAAGATCGGAGCCGTTTCCAACGACGACGCCAGCAGAAATACGGCCTTCAACCATGCTGACACCCATAGTTCCGGCGTTGAAGTTGATGAAACCTTCATGCATGACCGTCGTGCCTTCACCAACGTGGGCGCCTAGGCGGATTCTAGATGCAGCACCGATGCGAACACCCGCAGGAACCACGTAGTTCGCCATTTGTGGGAATTTGTCGACTGAATGAACGTGAAGCATACGACCTTGCGCACGTGCTGCCAGTTGGCGCTTAGAGAGTTCATCGACTGCGATTGGACCTTCGTTAGTCCAAGCGATATTAGGCAGCAGACCAAAGATACCGGTTAGGTTCTGGCCGTGAGGTTTGACTAGACGGTGCGAGATCAAAGACAACTTAAGGTAGACTTCAGCCGTTGATGTTGGCGCATCGTCAGATTCCAAGATAGTTAGAATAACTGGCTGCGCGGTACCTTCTAGAACTTCGACGATTTCTGCTTGGTCTTCAGCGCCAACACTCAAAAACGCAGCTTCTAGAGCTTTTAGTTGAGCGGCTTCTACTTCGATGGCTGTATTACCACCCGTGTAACCAACCGCTTTTCCTGCTGCTTCAACCAGGGCTGAGTCCGCATTAAGCAGTGGTAGGTTGTAGTAGACCTCTAGTAAATCGCCAGCTGCTGATTTTGTACCTACACCTAGGCCAAATGCAAAATTAGTCATCTTAATATCCTCGTGTTAATTCGTTAATGCCGATTGAGTGTCTGGGGTAAAGCCCACCTCAATCTTGCCATTGAATTCAAAAATTGGGCGTTTAATCATGCTGGGCTGTTCGCTCATCAACTTGATCAATACCGATTCATCGGTGGTCGCTTTAGTCATGTCGTCTAACTTGCGCCACGTAGTACCGCGTTTGTTGAGTACAACTTCAATACCGGCCGAGTCTACCCAGTGTTTAATCTGTTCAGCTGTGGGCGGGCTCTTTTTAAAGTCGATGAAGTTAAACTCAAGACCCTGCTCAGTGAGCCACTTTCGCGCTTTTTTAACGGTGTCGCAGTTTGGAATGCCGTAAACGTTCATAGTCAGCCTTACAATGACTCGATGAAACGACGAATTCGCCAAGCCGCTTCAACACACTCTTCAACCGTTGCTACTAATGCCATTCGAACATAGCCGGCACCTGGGTAAAGTCCTGAATCGGTCTCGCGTGATAGGTAGCGACCGGGTAATACGGTCAGATTTTGTTGCTCAAATAGACCTGCGGTAAAGGTGTCGTCATCAATCGGTGTCTTAGCCCAGAGATAGAAGCTAGCATCCGGCATTTTGACATCCATAACCGGTTCAAGAATCTCAAGCACAGCTGCAAATTTTTGGCGGTACTGTTCACGGTTATTTTGAACGTGAGTCTCATCATTCCAAGCAGCAATAGAACCTTTCTGCACCTGAAGTGGCATCGCACAGCCGTGGTAAGTTCGGTACAGCAGGAACGGCTTCAATAGGGCTGCATCTCCGGCGATAAAGCCTGAGCGAAGTCCAGGTAGGTTCGAACGTTTTGACAGGCTGTGGAACACTACGCATTTTTTGTAGTCGTCACGACCTATTTGCGCACAGACCTCTAAAAGTCCCATTGGCGGGTTCGCCTCGTCAAAGTAGATCTCTGAATAGCACTCATCAGAAGCTAGGATAAAGTTGAATTTGTCCGCCAGCGCAATTAGTTTTTTGATGGTGTCAGCAGAGTGTACAGACCCACTAGGGTTGTTTGGCGAGCAGATAAATAGAAGCTCACAACGTTCCCAAATATCATCACTGATTGCGTCGTAATCTGGAATAAACCCATTCTCAGCGAGAGTAGGTAGGAAATAGGGCTCTGCTCCCGCAAGGTACGCCGCACCTTCATAGATCTGGTAAAACGGATCTGGTGAGAGTACCAGTGCCCCCGGTTTACGATCAACTGCACACTGAGTGAAAGCAAAGATCCCTTCACGGGTGCCCATAACTGGAAGGACGTTCTGTTCTCCGGTCAGGCTATCACTTTTCAGTTTAAAGCGTCGTGTAGCCCAAGCGGCAATCGTATCGCGTAGTTCGGCACTGCCTTTGGTTGTTGGGTAGTTTGCTACAAGATCGACCGTTTCGTTTAACACCTTGGTTACACATTCAGGCGCAGGGTGTTTAGGTTCACCGATGCCTAATGAAATATGCTCAATCTCTTGAGGCGGTGTTAGACCGCCCAAAAGCTTTGCCAGTTTTTCAAACGGATAAGGCTGCAGTAACGAAAGATCTCGATTCATAAACAGTGTCTCAAGCGGCGATACGCTTTAGTCATTAAAATGGGTGCGACAGTATAACGTAAGGCGGCGATCCAATAAATGGATCGCCGCCTTAGATAACCAGTCGTATCTTGGTTTAAGGTGTGTCAACCGAGTATGAACTAATCGGCTTCATCCCTAGTTTCTCCCGGCCACCTTCGATCAGTGTAAGCAGAGATGGAACTACAACCAGTATCAACAAAGTGCCATAACCTAATCCAAATACGATGGCGGCTGCCATTGGGATCAGGAACTGAGCTTGAATTGAGGTTTCAAACAGGATCGGAGTTAGGCCGCCAATGGTGGTTAACGATGTCAACAGTACCGCACGCAGACGCTGACAGGAGGCTTCAATAGCGGCCTCTTTAATTGCCATACCCTGTTCACGTAACTTCTTATAAAAGGTCACCAAAACGATCGAGTCATTGATCACAATCCCAGAGAGACCAAAGAAGCCAAACAGCGACAGGATGGTCAGATCCAGTCCTAAAGCCCAGTGCCCCAGAAGCGCACCGGTCAACCCAAGCGGAATGGTCAGCATGATCGTTATTGGCCAGCTGTAGGAACCAAACACCCAGGCTAGAATCACGTAGATGAGCACTAGCGCGATCACTAGGCCTGTCTTCATATCACCAAGGGTTTCGCGTTGATCACGGTTTTTACCTTCAAAGCTCGCTTCGACTCCATACTTGCCGAGTATTTCAGGCATCACCTTCTGTTGCAGGTCGGCAATGATCTCATTGGCATTGTTAGCGCTCTCGTCAAGGTCAGCCGATACATTGATCGACAGAAGACCATCGATACGCTGCAGTGAATCAAAACCCTGACGTGCAGTGAAGTTAACCACATTGGAGACCGGTGTGACTCGGCCATCCGGCAACACGATCGGTAGCTGACTGAGTGAGCTTAGCTGATTCTTCTGCTCATCAAGCATCTGAACACGCACGCTGATCTCGTCACGGCCTTCAAAGTAGCTCTGTACCTCTTGGCCATCAAAAGCCGCTCTTAGCTGTCGGCCAACCTGCTCAAGACGCAAACCTGCAGCTTCACCGGCGGGAGTCAGCGTGTAGATTAGCTGTGAAGTGCCAAACGGTAGGTCGTCATCGATATTACTGAGACCGTTATAAACCTTCAGTTTCTCTTGCAGCTCAAGTGACGCCTGTTTCAACAGGTTGATATTGCTGCCAGTGAGTTGAACTTCAACTGGTTTGCCTGGTGGACCACCACGATCGACATCGATCGATAAGCGCTCTAGGCCGGCAGGCTGCTCAATGTTCTTACGCAGTGCTCGTGTAAACGCTTTGGTAGAGACCTCGCGATTGTCTCCTGGTGTCAGCTCAACCTGAATTGAACCATAGATGTCACCGCGTTTAGGTGACGCATTACGCGATGGTTGGGATATGTTCTGGCGAATCAGAGCGAACTTTAGAATGTCACCGCCCAGCTCTTCGTCTGTCTTATGAAGCTGATCTTCGATATAGAACAGAAACTCGCTGACCTGATCACCGCTAGTGCCTGACACAAACTGAGTGTTGATCGAGAAGGTATCTTGATCGGTGCTGGGGAAAAAGGTGAATTGAATTCGACCACCGACAAGAAGGCCTACAGCAAAGATCAGTACACCGACACCGGTTGCAATGGATGCCCAGCGATAATTAATTGCCACTTCAACGAAACGTCTGAAGATTCGGTCACGGAAGTAGTTAAACCCGTTATCCAGCTTGATTCGGATTTTCGATGGGTGGGCAGCATCTCCACGTGCTAATGAGTGGTGTAGATGTCCCGGTAGCACCAAGAAACTCTCAACCAACGAGGCGATAATGACGCAGATAATGACCAGAGGGATATCAAACAGAATGTTGCCAATGATGCCGCCAATCATCATAAGAGGCAGAAAGGCTGCAATGGTGGTCATCGATGAAGCGGTCACTGGTGCGAGCATTCGTAGCGCACCACCAACGGCAGCACGTCTGGAGCTCTCACCCATCTGAGCGTGCGCGAGGGTATCTTCACCAACGACAATTGCATCATCGACAATGATCCCTAGTGCCATAATCAGTGCAAACAGCGAGATCATGTTGATTGATCCGCCGACTAAGTAGAGCACCGCTAGGGTCGCCATAAAGGAGGTTGGAATACCAATGGTGACCCAAAAAGCTACACGGCCGTTAAGGAATAGGAAAAGAATTAAGACAACCAGAACCAAGCCGCTGGCACCATTTTCGATAAGAAGGTCGATACGGTCTTTGATCAGTGTCCACTGCTCGTTGTAGGTCAGAAGCTCAACGCCTTCCGGTAGCGTGGGGCGGGTCTCTTCCAACCAAGTATTAAACAGATTAGCGGTCTTTAGACTGTTCTCTGATTCTGTTCGTTTCAGGCTCAGAACAATCGCTGGGTTGCCCTCATGGTAGAGACGTACTTGATCCTCTTTATCGCGCTGTTCAATCAACGCGATATCGCCAAGACGAACCAGCTTGCCTTGGCCCGCAGTGATCAGTGGTAGCTCTTCAAAGCCGGTAACATCGCGTTGTTGACCTAAACTGCGAATTCTTCGTGCACCATCATCCTGTGCGGCAACGCCTGCTGGTAGGTCAACCGAACGTTGGCGAATCAAGCCTGATATGTCGTTGAGCGTAAGCCCTAGTTGATTAAGGTTATCCGGACTGAACTGGATGGCAATCTCTTGCTCGGGCATGCCGGTAAAATCGATTTTACGAATGCCGCGCTGCAGCAGTTGCTGCTCGTAGGTACGCGCCAGAGTTCTAAGCTCTTCAAGGGATGCACGATCACTGGTGACGATAAGATCAGCAATGTTGTCGTAACGTGTCAGCAGTTGAACAACTGCGTCTTCCGCATCTGAAGGCAGTGCTGAGCGAGCACCATCCATCTTCTGTTTTGCCTCAGA